>DASYJV010000424.1:0-15062 GCA_035996105.1 Candidatus Limnocylindrales bacterium
GGCGTCGTGGACCGGCGCCGCGATGGCGTTGAGCCCGATCTCGTACTCGCCGATCGCGGTGGCGTAGCCGCGCCGGCGGATGCGAGCCAGCTCCTCGAGGAGCGGCTCGAGCGCGACGATGGTCCGCTCGGTATAGCTGACGAGCCCGCGCCGGACGATCCGCAGGACCTCCCGCTCGGCGAGCGACGAGAGCAGGACCTTGCCGGAGGCGACGCAGTGGAGTGGCGTCGCCCGGCCGGTCCAGTCGCCGACCGCGATGAGGTTCGGGCCGTCGACCTGGGCCACGGCCAGCATGGTGTCGCCATCGAGGATGCCCAGCCCGGTCGTCTCGTGGGTGAGCCGGGCCAGGCGTTCGAGCTCCGGGAGCGAGATGCCACGCAGGTCAAGCGTCCGCTCCGCTCGTTCGGCGAGACGGATCACCACCAGGCCGAGCCGGTACTTGCCGGTCTCGTCATCCTGCTCGACGAGACCGCGCTTCTGGAGCGTGGCGAGCAGTCGCGAGGCCGTCGACTTGTGGAGACCGAGCCGGCGTGCGAGCTCGGTGACGCCGGCCTCGCCCTGGCTCTCGCCGAGAGCGAGCAGGAGTGCCGCGGCGCGGTCGACCGATCGGACGGCGTTGCCGTCGAGGACCATCCCGCCCGGCCCGTTCAGGGGGTGCCGTCCAGCTGGGCGCCGACGCCCACGTGCGGCGATCCGAGCGTCCCGCCATGGGCACGGGCTTCGAGCGCCGCGTCGAGTGATTCGGCGAAGATCGTCACGACCCGGTCGACGATATCGCCCTCCGCGTGGGCCTCGCAGAAGAACCACGGTTCGCGCGAATCGGGCTCGGGCATCGCGCCCCGCGCATGCATCCCGACGGCGATCGCGTCGTACAGCTCGTGATCGGTGGTCGCCCAGTCGCGGTACTCGGACGCCTCGACCTCGGAGAACATGATCCCGAACATGCTCGGGTGGCCGGTGAAGTGATAGGGCAGGCCGGTCGGATTGAGGACCTCGCGGAGACCGTCCTGGACCCGCCGGCCCGTGGCGTGGATGACCTCCAGGGCGTTGGTGTCCCTGATGATCGACAGCGTCTTGACGGCGGCGGCCGCGGCGACCCGGTTGCCGGCGTACGTGCCGCCGTGGCTGACCTTGTCGGGGAGGACGCTCATGACATCTTCGCGCCCACCGAACGCTGCGGCGGGGTAGCCGTTGCCCATCGCCTTGGCATAGGTGGCGAGATCGGGCGTGACGCCGAAGAATTCGGCGGCCCCGCCCTTGGCGAACCGGAACCCGGTCTTCACCTCATCGAAGATCAGCAGGATCCCGAATTCCTCGGTCAGCGCACGCATCGCCTGGTGGAAGCCGGGCTTGGGCATGATGCCCTGGGCATTGCCCAGGACGGGCTCGACGATGATCGCCGCGATCTCTTCGCCGCGCGATTCGAACAGCCGCCGCAGCGCCTCGATGTTGTTGTAGCGGGCCGGGATGATGGTGTCCGCGACGGCGTCCGGGATCCCGCGGCCCCAGGCGAGGCGGACCGGGGCGTCGGGGTCGCCAAGGTCGCTCATGTTGTCCGGCGAGACGCTGATCAGGGCGTAGTCGTGGACGCCGTGGTACTGGCCCTCGAACTTCACGATCTTGTCGCGGCCGGTGTAGGCGCGCGCCACGCGCATGGCGTGCATCGTGGCCTCGGTGCCCGACACGGTCATGCGCGCCTTGTCGACCCAGCCGGTCAGCTCCTTGATGAGCTCGATGGTGCGGACCTCGTCCTCCGAGGTGAGCGAGAAGCTGACCCCGCCTCGCATCCGCTCGTTGACGTAGTCATCGACCCGGTCGTCGCCGTGACCGAGGATGACCGGCCCGTAGCCCATGCGCAGATCGATGTACTCGTTGCCATCGATGTCCCAGACCTTGCCGCCCTTGCCCCGATCCACATAGATCGTGTCGTCGCCCCAGGCGCGGAAGTTCGAGTCGGTCCCGCCGGGGAGTGACTTGAGGGCGCGCTGGTACATCGCCGTCTGCGCTTCACGGCGCAGCGCTGGCGTGGTACTGGCGGCGGCGGGCTCGGTGGCCATGCGGGGACCTCGGTAGGGGTTTGGCGGCCCGGTCCATGGGACGGTCGTTGCGTATCGTGAGACGCGGGCTTCGTCATCGTGCCATACGGTCGCGATCGGCGTCAACGCGATTCGTGTGGATCGCAAGCCGTCGCCACGAATCGCGTACTCGGCCGCCGTTGAAGCCGCGCGAAACGTCGGTCGGACCGGCGTGGCACCATGACCCACGATGCGTGCCAACCGACCCGACGCCGGCCCCTCGGGTCCGGTCAGCTACTGGCTGCGTGGCGAGACGCCGGTCGCCGGCCCGCCGCTCGAGTCGAACGCGGAGGCCGACGTCCTCATCGTCGGTGGCGGGTTCACCGGTCTGTGGACGGCGCTCGCCCTCACCGAGACCGATCCGGCCATCCGGGTCATCGTGGCCGAGGCCGAGACCGTCGCCTTCGGGGCCAGCGGTCGCAACGGCGGGTTCTGCGAGGCGTCGCTCACCCACGGGCTGGCCAATGGCATCCGCCACTTTCCCGACGAGCTGGAACGCCTCGAGGCGGAGGGCCTGGCCAATCTGCGCGGGCTCATCGACTTCACCCGCGAGCACGCCATCGACTGCGACCTGGAGGAGACCGGGACGCTGGCGCTGGCCGATCAGACCTACCAGGCCGAGGAGTTCCGCGCGTGGGTCGACGAGGCCGCCGAGCACGGTGAGAAGCTGGAGTTGCTGGATCGCGCGGCGGCCCAGGCCGAGGTCCACTCCCCGCTCTGGCAGGCCGGCCTGTACCGACCGCCCGGCCGCGACGTCCTGCTCGACCCGGTGAAGCTGTGCCGCGGCCTGGCCCGAGTCGCCGGCGAGCGAGGTGTCCGGATCCACGAGCGCACCCGCATCACGGGGCTGCGGCGCGTCGCGGGCGGGGTCGTGGCGACGACCGCCGGGGGCCCGACGGTGCGCGCCGACCAGGTCGTGGTCGCGACTTCCGCCTACTCGGGCTGGCTGCGCCGCCTTCGACCCGTCTTCGTCCCGGTCTACGACTACGTGCTCATCTCGGAGCCGCTGACACCCGACGAGCGCGCCGCGATCGGCTGGGCTCGGCGGCAGGGCCTGTCCGACGCGAACAACCAGTTCCACTACTTCCGGCTGACCGCGGACGATCGGATCCTGTGGGGTGGCTATGACGCGATCCACTACTTCGGGAGCCGGGTCGGCCCCGAGCTCGATCGCCGGCCGGCCACCTTCGAGAAGCTCGAAACCCAGTTCTTCCGAGCCTTCCCGCAGCTCGAGGGACTGCGGTTCCCCTATCGCTGGGGTGGCGCCATCGACACGACCACGCGCTTCACGGTGACCTTCGGCCAGACGCTCGGCGGCCGGGTGACGTATGCCCTCGGCTATACCGGGCTCGGTGTCGGCGCGAGCCGTTGGGCGGGCGGGGTCGTCCGCGACTTCATCCTGCGGCCGGACGAGGACCGGCTTCGACTGCGGATCGTCGACAGCCCGCCGATCCCCTTCCCGCCCGAGCCGCTCCGTTCGGTGGCGGTCAACGTCGTCCGTCACGAGCTCGATCGGGCCGACCGGGAGGAAGGGCGCCGGTCGGTCCTGCTCCAGACGCTGGATGCGCTCGGGATCGGCTTCGACTCGTAGTCAGACCGGGGTGGCCAGCCAATTCGGGAGTTCGCGCTCGAGCGTGGCCAGCGGCAACGACCCGTGCCCGAGCACGGCGTCGTGGAAGGCCCGCAGATCGAAGGCCGACCCGTCCCGCGCGGTGAGCTCGGCGCGCAGCTTCTCGATCACGCGCTGGCCGATCTTGTAGGTCAGCGCCTGGCCGGGCCAGCAGATGTAGCGGTCGGTCTCGATCACGGCGTCCGTCTCAGACAGCCCGACGCCCTTGAGGAAGTCGATCGATCGCTGGCGCGGCCAGCGCAGCGCGTGGAGCCCGGTATCGACCACCAGGCGCGCCGCCCGCCACGCCTGTGCATCGAGCATCCCGAAACGCTCGGCCTCGCTGCGGAACAGCCCCATCTCGTCGGCCAGCCGTTCGCTGTACAGCCCCCAGCCCTCGACGTACGCGCCGCCGACCATCCGGGCCCCCAGCCGCCGGAACGTGTTGAGGTGCTGGTTCTCCATCTCGAGGGTGATCTGGAAATGGTGGCCGGGCGCCGCCTCGTGATAGGTCGTCGACGCGAGCTTCGAGTACTTGCGGCTCGCCAGGTCGTACCCGTTGGCGTAGTAGATCCCCGGCCGGGAGCCATCGGGCGAGGGCGGGTAGTAGTACGCGAACGGCGCGTCCTTCTCCTTGAAGAGCTCGACCGGGCGCACCTCGCACCGGGCGACCGGCAGGACCCCGAAGTAGCGCGGCGCCAGCGCCATCGCACGCTCGATGTCCTCGGTCGCGCGCGCCACCAGCTCGTCCTTCGACTGCGGCGTGTTCGCGGCGTCGGCGTCGAGCATCGCCCGGTACGCGGCGGTGTCATCGCCGAAGCCTGCCTCCCGCGCGATGTCGCGTCGCTCGAGCTCGATCGACTCGAGATCGTCCAGACCGCTCCGGTGGACCTCCTCCGCGTCGAGGTCGAGGGTCGTATAGCTGCGCATCGCGGTCCGGTAGAGCTGGTCGCCGTCGGGCGCCGACCAGAGTCCCGGATCCGTCCGGGTCCCGGCGAGGTACTCGCCACGGAGCGCCTCGAGGAAGGCCAGGTCTGCCGGGTAGACCACGTCGCGGACGATGTCGCGGATCCGCTCGCGGTCGGGCTCCGACGCGACGCGGACCATCGACGGCACGATGGCCGACTCGATCGGAACCTCCAGCATCCGTTCGATCTGGGCGATCGTCCGCTCCGCGACGATGCGCGGCGCCGTCAGCCCCGACGCCAGCCCCTCGCGCAGGAGCTCGACGTTCGCGGCCATGAACGCGGGATAGGCATACAGTCGCTGGACGAACGCCTCGAGCCGCTCGGGCGTGTCCACCGCCTGGAACTGGGTCAGCTGGGGGAGCAGCTGCTGTGGACCGCTCATCTGGTCGACGACGCGCAGCTCGTGGAGCCGCTGGTCGTCCTCCTCGATGTGGAGCTCGGCGATGACCTTGAGCATGTCGCGGGTGATCCGATCCTCGGTGGGCAGCCCGCTCGTATCGATCGCCGTCGCCTCGGCAGCGACGCGCTCGCTGAGCGCCCGATTGCTCGCCCGTCCTTCGGGTCCCGGATCCTCCAGCCGGTCGGCGTAGCGGTCGTCGCCATAGAGCGTGGCCAGCGTCGGATGGAGCTCGAGGACGGCTTCCCAGAAGCGATCGGCGAGCTCGTTGACGCGCGTCGAGGCGGGGTCGGGAACGGTCACGGGGATCTCCTGTGCGGCGCGTCGGTCGGACGCACGCTCGAATTGGCCGCTGTCGTCGCGTAGCCTAGCGCCGCCGCTCAGCAGACGCCTCAGCCGCCGAACAGCGGCATCTGCTCGCCCGAACGCTCGATCTCCGGGTCGAGACCGAGGTACGGCTCGAGGTCGGCGAGGTCCAGCGGATCGCGTGCGAGGAAGGCGCGCAGGTGGTCGGACTTGATGATGTGCCACGTGCCGGCGTCGAGGGCCGCTCGCAGCAGGGACGAACGCTCGAGCTTGTATCGGACGAGCTCGGTCCGCTCCGGCGCGATGACCAGGAAGCGGATCAGGGAGGGATCCGGCCGGATGCGGGCATGGCGGCGCAGCAACGGCTCGCCGAGCATCGCCGTCCACTCCACCTCGAAGAGGAACGCGACCTTGCCGCGGACGTACCAGATGGCATCGACCTCGGCGAGCTCGTTCGCGTCCGCGTTGACCCCGCCGAACGCCTCATGCTGCTCGCTCGAGTCCAGCCGTTCGCCGAGCAGACCGCTTCCGGAGCGACGGGTCTGCTCGCGCTGGCCGATCCAGACGCGCATCCCCAGCCGGTGTCCGGCGTCAGCGAGCGCCGCGAGGATCTCGGTGTGGTCCTGGCTGCGGGCCAGGAGGTCGTCGCCGGTCAGCAGCCGGGTCGAGGTGCTGGCCAGGCTTCGATAGCTGGCCAGGCAGGCCCGAACGAGCGTCTGGTCCGGCAGGTCGGCCCCACCGAACAGCGACGCGATCCGCTCGAAGAAGGCGGTCTCGGTCATCGGGCCGGCGGTCGAGAGGAGGCTGAAGACCGCCCACTCGACGCGGTCGGCGAGCGGCAGCGCGGCACCCTCGAGGTCATCGCCATCGGCCAGCCACCAGCGTCCGGGTTCGATCTCGACCAGCCGGCGCTGGGTCGGCCGCTCGAATTCGTCGCGGATCAGACCGGCGAGCCGTTCGACCGGGTCGGCCGGAACGGCGCGCTCGACCGCGGCGGCCTCGACTGGGATCGTCGCCTCGGCGTTCGCGCCCTTGGCCAACCGCAGGTTGGCCAGCCGCCGGAGCTGCCCGGATCGATCGAGGCCGATGAGGATCTCCCCGATGAGGCGCTCATAGCGCGCAGGCTCGCCTCGCGATCGCAGTGTCTCGACCGCTACTTCGGTCACGACCTTGGCCGTGTCGATCGCCGAGAACGGCCGGTCGTCGAAGCGCTCGGGCGGTGCGAAGAGCCGGGTGGATGGCACGACATCCGTGTCGCCCGCACCGCCCGGGACAGGGTCGAGACCGACGTTGGCGCGGGTCCGTGGTCCCGGCGGGAGCCGACCGCGCGGGGGCAAGAGATCCACGATCGCGGTCCGGGCGTCGTCGGGGTCGGCCAGCTGGGCGCCGAGCAGCCGGTAGCCAGCGGCGGCCCCGCCGAGCACGGTAGCCAGGATCGCCTCGATCCCGCCATCGACGATCTGGACGACGCGCCCATCGCGCGCCATCGAGGGCTCGATGGCAGTCAGCGCGCGCTCGAACACGTCGGCCTGGGCACCCCAGCTCGTCCGGAACGAGGCGCCCGCGAGCGCATCGATCGGCAGCAGCGTGGCCGCCTCCCGACCGAGCGCCCAGGCCGTCGCGTGGTAGGCGGCTGCGAGTCGCTCGATGCTCGGACGCATCGGCGGCTGGCCGAGGACGAGGCGAACACGCGGCGTCGGCGCCGTCCGACCGTGGGCGTTCGGGTCGTCACGCAGGGCGAGCTCGGTGCTCGCTCCGTTGAGCGCCACGACCGTGGTGGCCTGGCCCTCGCCGAGACTCCGCAGGTCCTCGCCGATCCGTGCCTGGGTGGGCCCGGCCGTCCCCGTATCGAGACGCTGGACGAAGCCGCGGACCGTCTTGAACGAATCCTCGAAGGCGAGCCATGGGTTCCGCTCCCGGAAGCGCGTCCCGGTCCCCGCCCGGACGTGGCCCGACGAGACCCGCAGCGCGGCGGCCCGGCCGGGCTGGGCGGCGAGGCGGCTCGCCGGGAGGACCGCATGGAGCAGGGCCAGGCGCAGCGCGGCGAGGACCGGGGCGGCCCGAAGGTCGGACTCGATGCGCTCGAGGATCGCGCCGAGCCCGACAAGCTGGCGGCCCGTATGGAGGTCGAGCAGCTCGTCCGGGAGTCGCTCGGCGCCCGACACCGCGGGGAACCGGGCGAGCAGCGCGGCCCGCATCGCCGCCGCCCCGACGTCTGCCGTGGCGCGGCGGAGGTCGTCGGCGTCGAGCGGACCCTGGCGCAGCTCGGGACCACCGCGCTGGTCTCGACAGACCGAGCAGCGATAGCTCCGGGCGACGGGCCGTGCCCGGCCGGCGATCCCGGCCTCGTCCTCGACCGCCCAGACGATCTCGTCGGCGACGAGCATCCGACCGCAGGTCGCGCAGCGGGTGGCGAACTGGTCGCCGATCGAGGCCTTGAGGCTCGTCTCACGGCGTGGCGAGGCCGCCAGCCCCTGGAATGCGGCGTCGAGATGGCGGACATCCGGCGGTCGCAGGACGACCTCCGCGAGCATCCGGGTCAGCGGGCTCGATTCGAGCGAGACGGCCTTCCGCTGGCGGTCGACGGCGGCGCGGGCGACCCAGCCGCCACGCCCGAACAGATCGGCCACGACATCGCCGTCGCCCGTGTGGAGCTCGATCCGGGCGCCCACCATCGATGGCGGCGGCGCCGGCGCGATCCGGTCGAAGACGGGGAGCGAGTAGCCCGGCTGGGCGTCGATATCAGACCGGCTGGGCATCGAGGTGTCCGGGTCCGGTCATCCGGCGCCGGGGTCCGTCGCTGGCTTACGGCTCGTCGAGCTCGTCGGGCTCGTCCTCGAACGCCTCATCGGTCGTCGACTCGGGCGGCAGGACGCGGTCGAGGTCCTCGATCTCATCGTCCTCCTCGTCGTCCTCGAGGTCGTCCTCGAGCTCCATCTCCTCGCGGACGAGCGTGCCCTTGGTGTATGGGCGCAGGTCGGTGGACTTCGCGGCAGTCGGGAAGCTGACCTTCCCGTAGTTGGCCGGGTCCTGGAAGATCTCGCGGACGATGATCCGGACATCCTTGTCGCCGAGCGAGGTGATCCCCGCCGCGTACTTGTTCCCGTCGGCCATCAGCTTGAGCAGCCGGGCCGCGACACGAGGCTCCACGACACCGATGCGCATGCCGTTGCTGTGCGCGATGAGTCGATTGCCCTCGGGCGTCAGCTCCACGGCATCGCCCGGGTTGACCTGGGCGAGCTGACGCGGGTCGGCCAGGTCGGTCAGGAACGCGAAGCCGGTCTTGCCGGTCTCCTCGACGAAGATGCTGACCGGGGCCTTGCTGCCCTCCTGCGCCGGAACGGTCTTCTCCCCGGCGGCGACCAGCAGCATCTTGAGCCGATCGATGTTGCGCTCGGCGATGCGGTTGGTCGGGTCGAGTGCGAGCGCGGTCTGGTAGTGCTCGCGGGCGGACCCGAGCTCGCCGAGCTCCCACAGCGACTTCGCCAGTCGGTTCTCCGCTTCGGCATCCGGTCCGAGCTCGAGCAGCCGTCGGTTCGTCGCCGCCGACTCGGCCCACTGGGCGGCCGTCGCCTGCGCGATGGCCTGATCGGCCAGCTGCCGCTTCTGGCGGTTCAGGTTGACGGGGCTCTGCGCGGTCGTCTCGACGTCGGGGAAGGTCACGTGGCGGTCGTCCTTTCGGGGCGCGGCGGAGTTCGGGAACGGGTTCGAATCGTGTGGGGCACGCGGTCGCGCGGGGCCACGGGGGCGAACATGCTTTGTAGCAGCGTCCGGGCGGCGCGTCAAACGCGGCGGGTCCGGCGGTCAGCCCCTGAGCAACAGGTTCCACACGGCGACGACGACGCCCAGCACGGCCAGCAGCACCAGCCGTCCGATCCAGCGCAGGTCACGGCGACGTCTCGGGATCGTCCCGATGTAGGCGTCCCACAGGTAGAACGCCAGCGTCAGGAGCGCCGGACCGACGAGACGCGGGATCTCGATCGCGCGGATCGCGGCGGCACCGATGGCGATCGCGGCGGCATACGTGGCGGCCGACCAGAGCGCGTCGGGAACGGTCGTGACCCGCAGCGACGCCGCCCGGTAGCCGAGCAGACCGGCCACGATGGCATCGCCCACCGCGAGCACGACGAGATTGGCCTCGGGAAGGGCGCCGCCTGCCTGGACGAGCCCGCCCGGCACCATGGCGGCGATCCCGGTGAAGGCCAGGAACGCGACCAGCAGGAGGGTCACGAGCAACGCCGTCCGGTCGTCGGCGGTCAGCCGGGTAGGGCCGCGGTTGATCCGGGCCTCGAGCGCCAGCGTCCGTCCGACGACCCACCAGGTGACGAGGAGTGCCGGTGCGAGCCAGAGTCCGAACGGGATCAGCCGGATCGCGCCAAGACAGGCGACGGCCGCGACGGACGGCAGGATGACGGATTCGATCGGGATCCCGAACCAGGCCTGTGCCGGGGCCACCTCCGCGTCGAGGACCTGGAGCGTCCCCAGCAGCATCGCGCCAAGGAGCGCCAGCGCGACCACCCAGATGAGCGGCGGTTCGAGCAATCTCGACAGGCCGACGACGGTGACCGCCACGAGCGCGAGATCGCGTCGGGCGGAGCGCTCGTCCATCGCGGCGATGGTACGCGAGTCGCTCACACGCGCCCGGGCTTGCCGGCGGTCCAGGCCAGGAGGTCGGCCCGAGAGCGCGTGTTGACGACGTCGGCCGGCGTCACCCAGGCGCGCCTGGCCTGGCTGATCCCCCAGCGGACGAAGTCGAGCTCGCTGGTGTAGTGCGCGTCGGAGTCGATCGACAGCAGGCAGCCCAGTGACACGGCACGCCGGGCACGCTCGACGGCGAGGTCGAGGCGAGGTGGCGAACCGTTCATCTCGAGCGCTGTGCCGGTCCGCGCGGCCTCCGCGTAGACCAGGTCCCAGTCGAGGTCGAGATCGTCGCGTTCACCGATCTTGCGCCCCGATGGATGCGCGATGACATCGACATGCGGGCTGCGGATCCCGTTGAGGGTCCGCCGCGTCAGCTCCGCCCGCGGCTGCCGGCGCGAGACATGGACCGACGCCACGACGAGGTCGTATCGGGCGAGGAGCTCGTCCTCGAAGTCCAGCTCGCCATCGGCCCGGATCTCCAGCTCGCAGCCATGGAGCAGTCGGAAGCCCTCGGGCGGCGTCTCGGGCGGTGCGGTCCCGGCGGCCTCCTCGGCGGCGAACCGTGCATTGAGCGCGGCGACGATCTCGCGCTGCTCGTTGACGCGCTCCGGCGTCATCCCGCCGGCGATCGTGAGCGATCGGGTGTGGTCGGTCAGGACCTGGTAGGCGTAGCCACGCCGGCGGGCGTGCTCGGCCATGACCTCGATCGGATAGTGCCCATCCGACCAGTCGGAGTGCGTGTGCAGGTCCCCGCGCAGGTCGCCGAGCTCGATGAGCCGCGGGAGCCGGCCGGCCAGGGCGGCCTCGATCTCCCCTGAATCCTCGCGCAGCTCGGGCTCGATGAACGGCAGGCCGAGGAAGGCGTAGGCCTCCTCCTCGGTCGCGAAGGTCCGCAGTTCGGCCGCGTCGCCGGTCAGCGGCTCGCCGTCCTCGCCGATCCGCAGGAAGCCCTTCTCGGACAGGCTCCAGCCGCGATCGCGCGCCATCGCGCGGAGCCGGACGTTGTGCTCCTTCGAGCCCGTGAAGTGGATCCGGTACGTGCCCGCCTCACCCGGCGGCATGACCATGAGGTCGACCTGCGGCCCGCGCAGGAGCCGCACCGCGGCCTTGTAGCCGCCCCGATTGACCACCGAATCGACGAGCCCGAACGAGGTGAACGCCTCGATCAGGGCGGCCGGCTTGTCCGTCTCGGCCAGGATGTCGAGGTCGCCGATCGACTCCTTTCTGCGGCGGAACGACCCCGCCGGTTCCATCGAGCGGACGCCGGGCAACGCCGACAGCGACTCGATGAGTGAGCTGAGGTAGTCCTCGGCTCGATCGAGCCGCATCCGGTCGAACCGTTCGTCGAGCCGGGCGATCCCCTCGAGCACGAGCGCCTCGGTCTTGTCCGACATCCCCCGCAGCGTGCGGATCCGGCCGCTCTCGGCCGCCGTGCGGAGGTCCTCGACGGTGGTGACGCCGAGCTCCTCGTTCAGTTGGCGGACGGTCCTCGGCCCGAGCCCGGGGATGCGCAGCAGGTCGACGAGGGTGGGCGGGATCTCCGCGCGGAGTCGCTCATGAAAAGCCATGTGGCCGGTCGTGGCGAGCTCCTGGATCTTGTCGCTGATCGCCTTGCCGACACCGGGGATCGACGGCGGCTTGCCGGCCCGGTACGCCGAGATGACGTCGACCGGGCTGCGTCCGATCGCGTCGGCCGCGCGGTGATAGGCCACGGTCTTGAAGCGGATCTCGCCCTTGACCTCGAGGATGTCGCCGATCTCGTGGAAGATCCTGGCCAGGACGCCGTTGGTCAGGTCGGCCGCTTCTGCCGTCGGTTCGCGGGCCATCTCGCCGGCCGCTGGGGCATCGTCCGTCGGTTCGTGGGTCACCGGCCGATGGTAGCCCGTCAGGCCGCGATGACCCGGTCCCTCCCCGCCCGCTTGGCGCGGTAGAGCGCTCGATCCGCCTGCTCGATCAGGTCGTCGATCGACTGGTCCGCACCGCGCGCCACCGCGACGCCGACCGAGACGCTGACGCCGCCCACCCCGAGCCGGCGCAGGTCGAGCGCGGCGACCGACGACCGGACGCGTTCGCCGATGTCGAGGGCGACCTCCGGCGATGGGTTGCGCAGCAGCACGACGAATTCCTCGCCGCCGTAGCGGGCCGGCACGTCGTCTTCGCGAACTGCCGCGACGAGGGCGGCACCGACCGCCCGCAGGACCTCGTCGCCGGTGGCATGGCCGTGGGTGTCGTTGAGCACCTTGAACTTGTCGATGTCGACCATGAGGACGCCGACCGCATCGCCCGACCGACGGCGCCGCGCGAGCAGCCCACAGAACTCGTCGAAATAGCGCCGGTTCGGCAGACCGGTCAGGGCGTCGGTCGATGCCTGCGTCTCGGCCGTGCGGTGCGAATAGGCGCGCGACAGGGCCGAGGACGCCTCGGCCGCCGCGCCGTTGAGCAGCCGTCGCGCCGTCGGTGGCCAGACGCTCGCGGTCCGGTGCGACAGCACGATCGCGCCGATGACCGCCCCGTCCGAGGTGAGTGGCGCCGCGAGCGTGTTGGTGAGGCCATACGCTTCTCGCGCTCGAGCAGCGACCCGCTCGGCCCGAACCAGCGCCTCGATGCCGGCCTCCAAGCCCGGCTCGACCGGGTCCTCGAGATCGCCGATCGGCAGGATGGTCGTCGAGTCGGGGACGCCCGGGCGCGCGCTGACAAGGGTGGCCTCGAGGACCCGGGCGTCCGGACGGCGTCGGGCGACGACGATATGGTCGGCGCCGGTCGCGCCCGCCAGCTCGGCGACGATCGCGTCGAGGATCGCGTCGGGCGAGACGGATCTGGACAGGCTCGACAGGATGCGGGCGAAGGATTCAGCCTCCTCCCGACGACCGACCTCGAGCGCGGCCACCGCCTGGCGGTGTCGCACGGCGGCGAACCCCACCACCAGCACGAGTGCCACGATGGCCGCGTCGATCGGGCGGGAGCGCTCGGTGGCGAGGCGCAGCACGGCGATGAGGCCGAGGATGAAGAAGGAGACGGCGAAGACCCACCAGGATCGCCTGATGCGACGCTCCGGGGTATCGGTCGGTCGCGGGCTGGTGGGTTGGCTCACGTCAGGACTAGAGGATGGCGGTGCGGGCCGGTCGCGTCCATCCCGGACCGTGGTACTGATGGTGCACCGCGGACCAGTACCTTCGTACTATGCCGCGTCGGTGGCGCCGCTCAGGCGACCGAGTCGCCCGCTCGGGCGGCGTCGTGGCCGCCGCCTCGCTTGACCCGGTAGAGCGCCTCGTCCGCCGCGGCGATCAGCTCCGTGGCGGTCCGCGCGTCGGCCGGGAAGGTCGCCACGCCGATCGAGGCGCCGATGGGGACCGGACCGCGGAGCTCGTCCACGAAGGCGTTGTCGCGGAACGCCTCGAGGATCCGTTCGGCCGCGCGGCGCGCTTCGTCGCCGTCCGTCTCGGGCAGGATGATCGCGAACTCGTCGCCGCCATAGCGGGCCGGGACGTCCGAGGCGCGGAGGGTCGATCGGATCAGCTCGGCCGTCCAGCGCAGGACGCGGTCGCCGAACAGGTGGCCGAACGTGTCGTTGACGAGCTTGAAGTCGTCGACGTCGAGCATGAGCATGCTCATGGATCGTCGGGCGCGCTGGGTCCGAACGATCTCCTCGCCGAGTCGCTCGTGGAGGAACCGGTGGTTATAGAAGCCGGTCAGCGGGTCGCGGTCGGCCAGCTTGCGCGCGTCGTCGTAGAGCCGGGCGTTCTCGAGCGCCATCGCCGCCTCGTTGGCCATCGTCCGGGCCAGTCCCAGGCGCTCCTCGTCGAACGTGACCGACCCGTTGGAGACGAGCTCCACGAGCCCGATCGCCTGGCCCTTGGCGACGAGCGGGAGCATCGCCAGCATCTTGTTGCCGTCGAGCCCCATGAGCGCCACCTCGGCCGGATCGGCATGGGGATCGTCGGCGTCGATGATGACCGTCTCCTGCCGCTCGAGGACGCGGAGGGTGGCCGGGTAGCCCGAGACCTCGAAGAAGGGGTCGATGTCCTTGAGCCTGCCCGGCGGATAGGACCCGAGCGACTCCACCCGGCAGCCGTCTCGGTCCCAATAGCTGATGATGCATTCGTTGACGCCCATCGCCCGGGCGATGTGGCCGGCCATCAACTCCCCGACTTGTCGAGGATCCAGGCTGCCCGACAGCTCGGCGCTCATGTCGAGCAGCCGCCGGAGCTCGCCGGCCAGATCCTGGGTGCGTGCCAGGAGTCGGGCCGAGCCGATCGTCGTCGCGGCCTGGTCGGCGAGGATCGTCAGGAGCCGCAGGTCGTCCGAGGCGAACCCGTTGAGCCCGAGGATCGAGAGCGTGATGACGCCGATCGTCACGCCGTCGTGGCGCATCGGGACGACCAGCATCGACTCATCGACATCGTCGGTCCCGTCGATCGTCATCCCGCGCGGGTCGCGGTTGGCATCGTTGACGAGGATCGCCTCTCCGTGCTGGGCGACCCAACCGGTGAACCCCTCGCCGAGGCGGCACACGAGGAGCTGCATATCGATCTGCTCGTAGGCGCCGAGTCTGCCCTCGAAGGCGACCGGGACCACGAGGTCTGGCGCCTCGATGATGTAGACCCGGGCGTTGTGGTAGTCGACGATGCGGCCGATCTCCTCGACCACGATCCGTCCGACCTCGGCGGCGGTGGTCGCCGGGCTCATCCGGGCGGAGGCCGCCTGGAGGACCTCGAGCTGGGCCGCCCGCGCGTTGGTCTGTTCGAAGAGCTCGGCGTTGGCGAGCGCGATCGCGGCATGGGTCGCGAGCATCGTGATGAACGCGACATCGCCGCTCGTCCAGGTGCGCGGCTGGTGGGTCACCGCCGATAGCGCCCCGATGACCCGATCGTGGTGGACCAGCGGCGCGACCAGGTGTCCGGCGACTTCGAAGATGCCGTCATATCGGTCGAGCCCGTAGTCGCGGTCGACCCGAACGTCCGGATAGGCGAGGACGTGGCCCGTGCGCAGGACCTCGCCCACCCAGCCCTCGTCGCGCCCGAACGTCGGCATCCGTGGGGCGACACCCGGCGGCAGGCCGGCGGCGG
>DASYJV010000425.1:0-9635 GCA_035996105.1 Candidatus Limnocylindrales bacterium
GACCCACCGCCCGAGGTGGCCGAGCTCATCACCCTGACCCGGGACGCCATGCTGGCCGGGATCGCGGCGGCCGTGGTGGGCAACCATATCGAGGACATCTCGGCCGCCGTCGAAGCGGTCGCCAGGTCCCGGGGCCTCGGCGTCATCCGCCAATTCGTGGGTCACGGCATCGGCACGGCCATGCACGAGGAGCCGCAGGTCCCCAACTTCCGGACCGGGCGGCCCGGCCGCAAGCTGGAGCCGGGCCTCTGCCTCGCCATCGAGCCCATGTTCACGCTGGGCGGCCACGACACGCGGATGCAGCCCGACGACTGGACGGTCGTCACCGCCGACGGCTCGCTCGCCGCGCACTTCGAGCATTCGATCGCGGTGACCGAGGACGGTCCCCGGATCCTCACCCTGCCATGAGTGGCCGGTTGCCGCGAATCGCCATCTTTGATACGCTACGCGTTCGTGTGTCGGCCTGCCCGGGCCGACACTGCGCGTGAGAAAGGGAAGCACGAAGACCTGTGGCCAAGCGAGATGCGATCGAAGTGGAGGGGACGGTCATCGAACCGCTACCCAACACCATGTTCGCCATCGAGCTGGAGAACGGCCACCGGGTGCTCGCCCATATCAGCGGCAAGCTGCGCATGAACTTCATCCGCATCCTGCCCGGTGACCGCGTCCGAGTCGAGTTGTCGCCATACGACCTGACCCGCGGCCGCATCACCTACCGACTCAAGTGAACGACACCACCTACACACGATCGAGGATCCGTTGAAAGTCAGAGCTTCCGTCAAGGCGCGCTGCGACAACTGCAAGGTCATCCGTCGCCACGGCACCGTGATGGTCATCTGCACCAATCCCAAGCACAAGCAGCGGCAGGGGTAACCGATGGCACGTATCGCCGGCGTCGACATCCCCCGCGAAAAGCGGGTCGAGGTCGCCCTCACCTACGTCTTCGGGATCGGTCTGCCGACCAGCCAGAAGATCCTGGCGCAGACCAACATCAACCCGGATACGCGGGTGCGCGACCTGACCGAAGAGCAGGTCAACCGGCTGCGGGAGCTCATCGATCGGCGGTACAAGGTCGAGGGCGACCTGCGCCGCGAGGTGGCGCTCAACATCAAGCGACTCATCGAGATCGGCTCGTATCGGGGTGTGCGCCACCGGCGCAACCTCCCGGTGCGCGGCCAGCGAACGAAGACCAACGCTCGCCAGCGTCGCGGACCGAAGAAGACGGTCGGCGTCAGGCGCAAGAAGTGACGAAGGACTGACCAGGCATGGCGGAACGCAAGCGAGCGGTCAAGACGCGTCGGCGCGAGAAGAAGAACGTCCCGCAGGGGCACGTTCATATCCAGGCGACGTTCAACAACACGATCATCACGATCACCGACCTCAACGGCGCGGTCGTCAGCTGGGGCTCTGCCGGCGTCGCCGGCTTCAAGGGCTCCCGCAAGAGCACGCCATACGCGGCGGCGCTGTCGGCGGACGGTGCTGCCAAGCGCGCCATGGAGCACGGCATGCGCCAGGTCGAGGTCTACGTCAAAGGCCCCGGCGCCGGCCGTGAGCAGGCGATCCGCTCGCTCCAGGCGGCCGGTCTCGAGGTCAGCGCCATCACCGACGTCACGCCCATCCCGCACAACGGCTGTCGCCCGCCCAAGCGCCGCCGCGTCTAGAGCACCGAGGACCCATGGCCCGTTACACCGAATCCGTCTGCCGCCTCTGCCGGCGGGAGGGCGCCAAGCTCTTCCTGAAGGGCAGCCGCTGCTACTCCAAGAAGTGCTCCTTCGAGCGTCGCCCGACGCCCCCCGGTCAGCACGGCGTCCGCCGTCGCAAGGTCGGCGAGTACGGCCTCCAGCTTCGTGAGAAGCAGAAGGTCCGCCGCACCTACGGCGTGCTCGAGCGCCAGTTCCGGAACTACTTCGTCGACGCGGAGAGCCGCCCCGGCGTGACCGGCGAGAACCTGCTCCGCTCGCTCGAGCTCCGTCTCGACAACGTCGTCTACCGGCTGGGGATCGCGGCCTCGCGCGCCCAGGCGCGCCATTTCGTCGCCCACGGCCACTTCGCCGTGAACGGCCGGCCGACCAACATCTCGTCCTACCAGCTCAAGCCGGGCGACCGGATCGAGGTCCGCGAGTCTCATCGCGCCCGCGAGCCATTCAAGATCGCCAAGGAGACGCTCCGTTCGCACCAGGCGCCGGAGTGGTTGTCGATCGACGCCGCCAGCCTGACCGGGGCCGTCGTTGCGCCGCCATCCCGCGACCAGATGCCGCTCGATCTCAACGAGCAGCTCGTGGTCGAGTATTACTCGAGGTAAGCCGCACTCATGATCGAACTCGAGAGCCCGCAGATCGAGCCTGTCGAGGAAGCCGGGACGTACGCCAAGTACGAGGCCGGTCCACTCCAGGCCGGCTACGGCGTCACCCTCGGCAACGCCCTCCGTCGCGTCCTCCTGTCGTCCCTCGAAGGGGCGGCCGTCACGAGCATCCAGATCCGTGACATCTACCAGGAGTTCTCGACCATCCCGGGCGTCAAGGAAGACGTCACGCAGATCGTCCTCAACGTCAAGAAGCTTCGACTCAAGAGCTACGCCGCGCATCCCGTCCAGCTCCGCCTGATCAAGAGTGGCGCCGGTGCGGTCACCGCCGCCGACGTCGCCGAGTCGGCCGATGTCGAGATCGTCAACCCGGATCTGGTGTTGATGACGCTTGACACGGACGACGTCACGATCGAGATGGACCTGACCGTCGAGCGCGGGGTCGGTTATCTCGGCGCCGAGCGCGCAGAGGCACTCCCGATCGGCGTCATCGCGGTCGACGCGATCTTCACGCCGGTCCGCAAGATCAATTACTGGGTCGAGAGCATGCGAGTCGGTCAGATGACCAACTACGACAAGCTCACGATCGAGATCGAGACCGACGGCACGATCGGACCGGAGGAGGCGCTCAGCCGCTCGGCCGAGATCCTGGTCAACCAATTCCGCCCCTTCGTCACCGTCGGCATGGCCGCCATCCCGGCCGCCGCGGCCTCCGGCGCCGCCGCGCTGCCGGCCAACATGCTCGACATGCCCATCGAGGAGCTCGACCTCCCGATGCGGGCGTACAACTCGCTCAAGCGCAACAACATCGTCAAGGTCGGCCAGCTCCTCCAGCTCAAGGACGACGACCTGCTGCGGATGCGCAACTTCGGCAAGAAGTCGCTCGACGAGATGAAGGAGCGGCTGCGCATGCGCGGCTTCATCGTCCCGGAGACCGAGAGCGACGGCACCGAGGACGGCGACGCCGAAGAGACCTTCGAAGACGAGTCCGAGGCCTGATCGATGGCGCATCGGATCGGTGGCCGCAAGCTGAGCCGCAAGCAGGGTCCGCGGATCAGCCTGTTCAAGAACCTCACCGTCTCGGTCATCCGCTACGAGCGGGTCAAGACGACCGAGGCGAAGGCCAAGGAGATCAGCGGCCGGGTCGAGAAGGTGATCACGCTGGCCAAGCGTGGCGACCTGTCGGCCCGCCGGGCGGTGGTCGCCCAGTTCCCGAACGAGCCCCTCGTGGTGGCGAAGCTGTTCGATGAGATCGCACTCAAATACGCGGACCGGACCTCCGGGTTCACCCGCATCGTTCGACTCGGTCAACGCCGCGGAGACGCGGCCGAGATCGTCCAGATCGAACTCGTCTGATCTAGCAGGCGCCCGAGAGGGCGTCCCCGTGCGCTATCGCGCGCGGGTCGAATACGACGGAACGGACTTTGCCGGGTTCCAGGTCAATCCTGGGAAACGGACGGTCCAGGGGGTCCTGGAGGCCGCGCTATCCCACCTCGGTGACGGGGTGGAGGAGCGGGTCGACGGGGCAGGCCGGACGGATGCCGGCGTGCATGCCAGCGGACAGGTGATCGGTTTCACTTATCGCGGGCGCCTCACCGCGACAGAGCTGGGTCGAGCGCTCGATGCGCTCCTCCCGACCGACGTGGCGGTGCGTGATGTACGACAGGCGCCGGACGGGTTCCACCCCCGCTATGCGGCGCGGTACCGGGAGTACCGCTACACCGTCTGGAACGGGCCGCGCAGTCCGTTGCACGAGCGCACCGCGCTCGGGCTCCGGGCCCCACTCGATACCGCCGCGATGTCGCGGGCCGGATCGGCCTTCATCGGCCGGCACGACTTCAGCGCCTTCGGGGCGGCGGACCGCTCGTCGGTCCGGACCGTCCATTCGGTCCGGGTCAGGCGGGAGGGCCGGCTCGTGACGATCGACGTCCGGGCCGACGCCTTCCTCCGCGGGATGGTCCGGCGCATGGTGGCCGTCCTCCTGGAGGTCGGTCTTGGCAACCTGGAAGAGACAGCGGTCCGGACGGCGCTTGCCGGCCCCGGACCGGCCCTCGGTGGGGCATCAGCCCCGGCAAAGGGCCTCTGCCTCAGGCGCGTCGCCCTCGGGCGAGCGTCGGGGGATCTGAACGGAGAACACGAGGAACGATGAACGCGAAGACCTATTCGGTCAGAGAGAGCGAGATCGAGCGACGCTGGTACGTCGTCGATGCGACGGACGAGACGCTCGGCCGCCTCGCCTCGCGCATCGCGCACGTCCTCGAGGGCAAGCACAAGCCGACCTATCAGCCCAGCCTCGACTCGGGCGACCACGTCATCGTCCTCAATGCTGGCCGGATCGCGGTCACCAGCGACAAGCTGGAAAGCAAGCTCTACAGCCGACACAGCGGCTATCCCCAGGGCTTCAAGCAGGAGACCCTCGGTCATCTGCTGGCGCGGCGGCCGGAGGAAGTCATCCGGCGGGCAGTGAAGGGGATGCTGCCGCACAATCGGCTCGGGACCCAGCAGTTGCGCAAGCTGAAGGTCTATCCCGGGACCGATCATCCGCATCAGGCCCAGCGGCCTGAGCCGCTCGCCTGATCAGGAGCTCAACGACCATGTCGATCCCCGCCTTCTACTCCGGAACCGGTCGCCGCAAGACGGCCATCGCCCGCGTCCGGCTCCTGCCGGGCGACGGCGAGATCGTCGTCAACGGCCGCTCGCTCGAGGAGCATTTCGGGAATGCGGTGAACGAGTCGGACGTGCGGATGCCCTTCCGGGTGACTGGCACGGAGGGCCGGTTCAACGTGATGATCAAGGTCGAGGGTGGCGGCGTGACCGGCCAGGCTGGCGCGATCCGCCACGGCATCGCGCGCGCCCTCCTGGAGCTCGACCCGGAAGGGCATCGACTGCCGCTTCGCCAGGCCGGACTCCTGACCCGCGATCCGCGGATGAAGGAACGCAAGAAGTACGGGCTCAAGCGGGCGCGCAAGGCGCCGCAATACACCAAGCGGTAGGCCACAGCGCTAGGTAGCTCGACGGCCTTTTCGGTTCGATGAGCACGGCCGGGTCATTGCGCGGGCGGGATCTGCTGAGCGTGGCGGATCTCTCGGCTGACGAGGTGCGGCGGGTCTTTCGGACCGCGACCGCACTGAAGGACGAGTTCCGGGCGGCCCGACGGCATGCGCGGCCGCCATTGCCGGGTCGGACGCTGGCGATGCTGTTCCAGAAGCCCAGCCTGCGGACGCGGGTGACCTTCGAGGCGGGGATGGTCCAGCTCGGCGGCCATGCCATCTATCTCACCCACGATGTCGTGCTCGGAGCCCGCGAGAGCGTGCGCGACGTGGCCAGGAACCTCGAGCGCATGGTCGACGCGATCGTGGTCCGGACGGGGCCGCACGAGGTCGCCGTCGAGCTCGCGGCGCAGGCCGACATCCCGGTCATCAACGGACTCACGTTGCGCGAGCACCCATGCCAGGCACTCGCCGACGTGTTCACCATCCAGGAGCGATTCGGGCGGCTCGAAGGGCTCGTCGTCGCGTTCGTCGGCGACGGCAACAACGTCTACCACTCGCTGGCGCTGCTCGGCGCCTCGCTCGGGATGGAGGTCCGCCTCGCCCATCCGGTGGGCTACGCGCCGAACGAGCGCATCGTCGCCAGCGCCACCCAGCTCGCCGCGGCGGCAGGCGGTCGGCTCACCTTCGGACACGATCCGCGCGAAGCGGTCCGGGGGGCGTCGGTCGTCTACACGGACGCGTGGACGTCGATGGGGCAGGAGGCCGAGACCGAGGAACGGCGCGACGCCTTCGCCGGCTTCCGCGTCGACGACGCGATGCTCGACGCGGCGGGACCCGAGGCGGTCGCGATGCACTGCCTGCCGGCGCATCGCGGCGAGGAGATCACCTCCGCGGTCATGGACGGACCGCGTAGTCTCATCTGGGAGCAGTCGGAAAATCGGCTCCACGTCCAGAAGGCCCTGTTGGTCGAGATCCTCGGCGACACGGAGCGTGCATGAGCGAGGTCCTCTACGAGCAATACAAGGACGCGCTGCGGCGCGGTCACGTCGCGGCCCTGCGAGGTCGGCTGGACGTGGCTGCGGCGGCCTACCGCGAGGCGACCCGCATCGCCCCCGACCGCGCGCTCCCGTATGTCGGTCTCGGCGGGGTCCTGACCCGGCTCGGCAAGGCCGACGATGCGCTGGGGGCCTACGCCACGGCCCTCGAACACAGCCCGACCGACGAGGGGGCGATGCAGGGCAGCGCGGACGTCCTGGCCGCACTCGGCCGAGCCACCGAGGCCGCGGAGACGCTCGATCGGCTGGCCGTGATCCTCGAGCAGGATGACCGGTTGGCCGACGCCTGCGATGTCGCCCGGAGCGCGCTCGAGCTCGCCGGATCGCCCGCGCGCCGTCGCCAGGTCGAGGAGCTCGTCGAGCGGCTCAGGGCGACCGCATCGGGCGACACCTTCGCGGCGGATGCGCTGCGGCGCGCGCTGGGCGTCCTCGAAGGCGGTTCCAAGCCGGACGCCGAGGCCGCTGCAGACGCCGAGGACGCGGCCACCGAGGCGGGGCCGCGTCCACTGCCGCCTCGACCCACCACACCGGATCCCGCGCTCCTGACGCTGGCGGTCGAGGAGGCGCTCGAGGCGGGCGACCTCGATGCGGCGCGCCGGCACGCGCTGGTCGCCGCCAACGGTCACCGCGCGGTCGGCCAGTTCCACGCTGCGATGGACGCCTGCTACCAGGCGCTCGCGATCCTGCCTTCCGATCCCGACATCCACCTGCTGCTCGCCGAGCTCTACCTCGATCGGGGCTGGCGCGGGCCGGCGGCCGACAAGCTCGTTCTCCTCGGCCGGCTCTCGCAGCTGACCGGTGACGACGCGACCCGGGCGCGCCTGTGCTATCTCGCGGCCGCCCGGTTCCCCGACGACTCCCGTCTTGCGGCGGTGTGCGCCTGAGGGGATCGGCACCCTGGGGGCTGTGGCGGTGGTTCCGCAGGGCTGTCGAGGCGATCGTCCATCCGGCTCGACCGGAGCACGATGCTACACTCGGGAACGATGACCTTTTTCTCGTCGATCTTCGACCAGGGGTTACGCCTGACGACGATCGTCGACATCGGGATCACCGCGCTCCTCATCTACTGGCTCTTCAGTCTGATCCGCGGGACGCGGGCGGTCCGCCTGGTGATCGGCGTCAGCGTCCTGTTCCTGGTCTATGCCCTGGCCGTGGCGTTCGACCTTCGATTGCTGACCCAGATCCTCCAGGCGGGCGCCGTCGTCGGGCTGTTCGCCATCGTCGTCATCTTCCAACCGGAGCTTCGTCGTGCCCTCGAGCGGATCGGCCGGGTCGGCTCCTTCGGATGGCTGCTCTCGCCGGCCGAGTCGCGCGCCGTCGTCCACGTCTCGACGGAGGTCGCCCGGGCCGCCGCCGGCCTGTCGGCCGATGGGCAGGGTGCGCTGATCGTGCTCGAACGGGAGACCGGTCTCGAGGACGTCGTCGAGACCGGGGTCATGATCCACGCCGACCTGTCGGCGGACCTGCTGCGCACGATCTTCACGCCGAAGTCGCCCCTGCACGACGGCGCGGTGATCATCCGTGACGGTCGGATCATCGCCGCCGGAGCGCTCCTGCCGCTCGCCGAGACCTCGATCCACACGGAGCGGTTCGGGACGCGCCACCGCGCCGCGCTCGGGATCACCGAGCAGACCGATGCGGTCGTCGTCGTCGTCTCCGAGGAGAACGGCCAGATCAGTCTCGTCGAACGAGCGCGGATCGTCCGCAATCTGACCGAGACGGGATTGGCGCGGGCGATCCAGGGCCTGCTCGACCCAGCCGGCGGCCGACGCGGCGCGTTCGGCTGGCGTTCGGCCAATCCGGGTCGCGGCTTCGACGGCCGCGCGCCGGATCTCCGTGAGCTCGGCCGTTTCGTCGGCCGCCAGCCTGCTGCACGCGAACCGCAGGCGACTCCGGCGCCGCTGGTCAACCAGACGCCCGCGCCGGCGGCGACGCCCCAGGGTGCTGTCCCGCCGACCGACCCAGCGTCGCCGGACGACCCGATCGCCGCGGACGAGTCCGTCACGCCCGCGACGGCGCGCGTCCCGGCCAGTGACGGCGCAGCGACGGACGGCGCAGCGACCGATGGCGCGCCGCTGGCCGCGCCGGTGGCGCCGAGACCCCTGCAGACGACCTCGCCGCCGGCGCCCGACGATGATGTCAACGCCGCGGCAGCCGTCCAGGTCCCGCGGTGAGGCGGATCCTCGGACGCGTCGTCCACAACTGGCCACTCAAGGTCGCCGCGGTCGGTCTCGCCACCCTGATGTACGGCGGGCTCGCGCTCTCGCAGAACACACAGACCTACTCCAGCCCGATCGCCGTCACCCTGGTCAACCAGCCAACGGACATGTTCGTCCTGCCCCCGACACCACCGCACCTGACCCTGATCCGCTATTTCGCACCGAGCGGCGTGGGCGTCGCTCCGAGCACGTTCCTGGTCACGGCCGATCTGTCCGGCTTCGCGGAGAAGACCGGGGTCGTGAGCGTCCCGATCACGGTCACCACCGCGGATTCGCGCGTGCGCGTGCTCGGCTATGAGCCTGCCTTCGCCTCGCTCGAACTCGATACCATCCGATCGCTTGCCGGTGTCCAGGTCAAGGTCGTCCACGCGCCTGCCCCAAACGGCCTGACGCTCGGCACGACGACCATCACGCCCGAGACCGTGACCGTCACGGGGGCATCCTCGCTGGTGTCCAGGGTCGACGCGGTGCGGGCCGACGTGACCATCCAGTCGAACGGGATCGATGTCGCCGGCGACGTCCAGCTGATCCCCATCGACAAGCTTGGCAACCAGCTCAGTCCGCTCGACGTGACGCCCGCGGCGGCACACGTCAGCATCCCGGTCTTCTCCGACCGGCAGAGTCGGACGCTGCTCGTCAACCCGGTCATCACCGGCACGCCAGCAGCCGGCTTTGAGATCGGCTCGGTGTCGCTCCAGCCGGCGGTCGCCCTGGTCGCCGGCGACGCCGACCAGCTGGCGCAGCTCACCCGGCTCGATACGGCCCCGATCTCGATGACCGGCGTTTCTGCGGACGAGGTCGTCACGGTCAAGCTCGCCCCGCCGGCCGGTGTCGTGGCCGTCGGCAACGACACGATCACGGTCACGATCACCATCAGGCCGGTCACCGCGACCCGGACGTTCACGACCGGTCTTCGGCTGGTGGGGACGAGCAGCGACCTCACCTACACCATCTCGGTCGATCGCGTCCTGGTCACCATCGGCGGGTCGACCGCGGACCTCGATCGGCTGTCGGCCTCGGCCCTCGTCATGGATCTCGACGTCGCCGGACTCAAGACGGGGGCGCA
>DASYJV010000426.1:0-8027 GCA_035996105.1 Candidatus Limnocylindrales bacterium
ACACCCTGCAGGAACCGGTGGCCGGCGTCGGTCAGCGAGCACTCGACGATCCGCCGGTCGTCCGAACGATGGCCGCGCTCGACGAGGCCGTGGTGCTCGACGCGGGCCACGAAGCCCGACGAGGCCGTGCTGCTCAGGTCGAACATCTCGGCGATCCGGCCCATCGCCAGCGGGCCCTCGCGCTGGAGCAGGAAGAGCAGGCGAAGCTGGCCGAGCGTCAGGTCCCGCGCCGGCGCAGCTGGGACGTCACGCGGCAGCATCGCCTGGAAGGTCGCGATGACGTTGTCCGCGACCTCGGTCAGGAGCCGGTCATCGGGCGATGGTTCAGTCACGCGTGGATAGTACACGTCGGCGTGAAGTGATGCAAGGCCCGGTTCGCCGCCACGCACCCAGTCCCTAGCAGGGATTGCCGGCGCTTCCCCGCGCGACCGGTGTCATCGTCTTCTCGCACTCGATCTTGGACGCCAGCCGGTCGTGCGTCTCGAACAGCAGCGCGACGTTGCCGATCAGCGCGACCGCCAGGACCACGACCCCGACGGCATTCCGCCAGGGCAGCGGGATCCGCGCCAGCAGGAAGGCGCCGGCGATGAGCAGGCCAGGGGCGGCGATGTAGACATAGCGCGGCGCCGTCGCCTGTTCGCTCCCGAGCTGGGCGCGGACGAGACCCGCGATCGCGAAGAAGGCGACGCTCGTGACGAGCATGGCCAGCACGACCGGCGGGATGGTCCTGGCTCGTCCGAGCCCGTAGGCGAGGGCCAGCAGCACGAACTGGCCGAGGACCGGCTCGGCGAAGCCGACCACACCTGCGGCGGTCGCGGCGAGGCCTTCCAGCAGGTAGCCGGGGACCCCGTCCGTGCTGGGCGACCGGAGCGCAGCCATCCGCAGCGCCCCGAAACCCAGGTACCAGGCGAGGTAGAGCCCGACCGGCAGCGCCAGCCACGCCAGGGCGCGCGGCCGGGTGAGGGCGAGATGGACCGCCGTCCCGACCAGGAACGCGAACCCGCCACCCGAGGTCGCGAGGGCGATCGTCAGCAGGATCGCTGCCAGCGCCGGACGGCGTGGCGCGAGCACGACGGCCGCCATCCCGGCCGCCACCGCTCCGATCGTCCCCGACTGGAACGCCCACAGGATGTCATCGCCGCCGGAGCCGAGCAGCAACATCACGGCCATCGCCCCCAGCGCCCAGACGGCGTTGATCTCGCGCCGCACCACGACGAATACGATCCCGGCGACCGCCAGATGGAGTGCGAAGGTGACCCCGAGGTAGGGCCAGTACGACCCCGTCCCGACCGTCGCGACGAGCGTCCGGTAGAGCACGACCAGGGTGGCGCTGAGGTGCTCGTTGTGGGGCGCGAAGATCCCGGCCGGGGAGAGGTCACGCAGCAGGAGGAAGGCGAACTCGTCGTGGTAGAAGGTCATATCGCGACCCAGCCAGACGAGGAACGCCAGCGCGCCGAGGGCGAGCGCGACCGGCCGCCAGTCCACTCGCTCCAGCGCACCGCGAACCGCGATCCCTCGCGTGGCGCCGATCTGCCCGTCGTCCTCCGCGGTCGCTGCCATGCCGCCGGGAGTCTACCGCCTCCGGCGGCTTGTCCGGGTCCGGCCGCCCGACTACGCTCTGAACGTGACGCACCCGAGCAGCGCCGAGCCCGAGATCGTCTGCCGCCACTGCGGTCAGCCCGTACCGGACATGCCGTTCTGTATCCGTTGCGGGGAGCACCTGCACGACACGACCGGTGGCGCCGGCGGTCGGCGGCGTGGGTCCTTTGCCGGCGCGCCGGGCGAATCCGTCAGGCGCGTGGCGCCCTTCTCGACGCTCCTGCCCCAGCTCCCGCACGCCGATCTCGACGCGTTCCGACTCGCCTTCACGGCGGGCTGCGTCGCGCTCCTCGCGCTGGTGGCGATCGGCGCCTATCCGGTCGCGCTGGTCGGGGCTGCCGTCCTCGTCCCCGCGCTCGTGCTGCTGTACGTCTATTCGGTCGACATCTACGAGGACACGCCGCTCACCGGGATCGCCGCGACGATGCTGTGGGGCGCGGTGTGGGGCGCGATCTTCGGGCTCGCGACGACGGTCATCGCCGGGAACGGCGCACGCTTCGGGGGGAGCCACCTGCGCGACGACATCCTGCTCGGCGTCATCGTCCCGCTGGCGGGTGGGGCCGTGATGGTCATCGGCCCGCTCTTCCTCATGCGCGACCGCAAGTTCAACGATGTCGTCGACGGCGCGACGTTCGGTGTGGCGTCGGCGGTCTCGTTCGTGGGCGCCCAGGTCATCGCCGGCTCGCTCGACCTGTTCACGAGCGGCGGCCTGACGCCGGTCGGGGCCGCGCTCCCATGGATCGTCCGCATCGTTGCGGTCGGGATCGCCCAGCCGATCGTCGCGGCGGGTGTCA
Source organism: Candidatus Limnocylindrales bacterium (assembly GCA_035996105.1). GTDB lineage: Bacteria > Chloroflexota > Limnocylindria > Limnocylindrales > CSP1-4 > SPCO01. The sequence goes on from DASYJV010000426.1 coordinate 2,394, forward strand.
TCGGTTCGGTCGTCGGCGCGTTCTGGCTGCGCTATCGGGCGCCCATCCGCGACCGCTCCGCCCTGGGCGCCGTCGGTCGGCCGGGCGTCGCGATCGTGCTCGGCGCGGTGCTCCTCGTCGCCTCCGCACTGGCCACCTTCCTGCCGGGTCAGGTCAGCGGGGTCGTCGTCCAATCGGCGATCGCCGCGATCTCGCTCGTCTGGCTGCGCCGGACGCTCCACCTGGGGTTGCTCGAGGAGGCCTATGAGATCGAGGTCGGTGACGTCATCACCTGCGCCGACTGCGGGAAGCTGACGCGCCGCCATACCTTCTGCGGCAACTGCGGCATCGCCCTCCACGCCCTTCCCAAGGCTCGCCCGGAGCGCGCCTCCCGACAGACCGAGGCATGACCGGACCAGCGGGAGCGGGACCGCGTGCCGCCGCCGGTGACGCTCCGACCCGGCTGCACCCGGCCCGGCTGCTCATCGTGTTCGCGGTCATGCTCGGGGCGGTCATCCTGGTCGCGGCGATCGTCGTCTCGCTGACCACGTCGCCCGAACCCCCGCCGAACTGTCAGCCCGGCGTCGAGTGCGGGGGACCGCCACCCGGGGGCGATGCCGCGTCCGCGGCGCCTTCCCTGGCCGCGATCCTGCCGCCGACCAGCGCCCCGACGGTCCCGCCGGGAACCATCGGGATCCGGGCCGGGACGCCCTATAGCAATCCCACACTCGGGTTCCAGTTCGAGTACTCGGACTGGTGGGCGATCGACACCTCAAACACCGACCCGCGCGAGGTGGACCTCGTCTACCAGGGAACGTCGGGCGACGGCCTGCTCATCATGGCCGGGGCGCCCACCGCCGAGGCCAGCCCGACCGCCTTCGCCGACAAGTGGTTCGCCACCCTGCAGAACTGGGCGCCGGACCTCGCGGTCGACGACTCGCCAAAGAACGTGATCCTCGGGCCGGAGATCGGCTTCGTCGACGGCATCGGTCGGGTGTATGCCGGCACGCGAAGCAGCGCGCAGTCCGCGACCACGCCCATCGGGGTCAGCATGATCGTGGCGTCCGACGGGACGACGACCGCCGCCGCGATCCTCATCGTCTGGAACCCGGACAAGTCGGTCGGGACCAAATGGCTCCAATACAACATCCGGAGCCGCGCCGAGATCGCCCTCAAGACCTTCCGTTGGGGAGCGGCCCAGTGAGTCGGTGGTGGCGAGGCGGACGATCGATCGCCATCGTCGCGCTGCTCGCGGTCGCGCTCGTGCCCGGGACGCAGGCCCTCAGGGGAGCGACGACGCCGACCCAGGGCGGCAGGACCGCGGCCGGTGGGACGAACGTGACGCGACCGGCCGCGCCGACAGCGCTCCGCGACGCCGGGCCGACCGCCGGTGGTCGCGACGTCACCTTCGACCTGGTGCTCGCCTTCCCGGGTCGCGACGCCATGCAGGCATATGCCCGATCGGTCGCCGATCCGTCGTCGCCGGACTACCGCCGGTTCCTGTCGGCGGCCCAGATCGGAGCACGATTCGGTCTTTCCCAAGCGGATGTCGAGCGGGTCGATGCGTGGGCGGCCCGGCACGGCGTGTCCGTGCTCTCGACCTCGCCCCAGCGGCTCGCGGTCACGGTGGCCGCGCCGGTGACGACCATCGAGGCGCTCTTCGGGGTGACGCTCCGTGACTTCGCCGATGCCGGCGGACGGACCTTCCACGCTCCCCTTGGCGTGCCGCAGGTCCCCGACGGGCTGCGCGGACTCGTCGCCTCCATCGACGGCCTCGATGCGCGACCGACCGAGAGCCCGGCGTTCTCCCGGATCATCGCCGCCGGACCTCCGAACGGGATGACCCCATCGATCATCGACCGAACCTACGAGCTCGATGGCCTTCGAACACTCGGGCTCCATGGCGAGGGCCAGACGGTGGCGATCGTCTCGCTGGACACCTTCGACCCGGCCGACGTCGCGGCATTCGACAGGGCGGCCGGGGTCTCCGGTCCGGCGGTCGAGAAGGTGAAGGTGGCCGGCGGCGTGGCCAGACCCGGCGACGGCCAGGACGAGGTGAATCTCGACATCGACGTGCTCCGCGCAGTCGCGCCGCAGGCCCACATCCTCGACTACGAGGCACCGAACAAGGGCGGCGCCATCGCCACCGTCGTCGACCAGATCGTCCAGGACGGCCGAGCGGATATCGCGACGATCAGCTGGGGCTCGTGTGAGCTCTCGCGCTCACCGGCCGCGATCGCCCGGATCGCGAGCTCGATGGCCGCCGCGGCCGCGGCCGGGATCACCGTCTACGTCGCGAGCGGCGACCACGGCGCGTACGGCTGTCTCGACCAGAACCGGACCGACCTGCGGATCTCCGTGGATTCGCCGGCCGGCGACGTCAATGTCGTGGGCGTCGGTGGGACCTATCTGAACATGCTCGATGACGGGACCTACATCGACGAGGTCGCCTGGGAGGAGCCGCTCACCGGCTGGGCGCCAGGCGGCGGGGTGAGCGCCTACAACAAGCGTCCGTCGTGGCAGACCGGCACCGGCGTCGACAACAAGCGATCGAACGGGATGCGCCAGGTCCCCGATGTCGCGGCTGCCGCGGACCCGACCAGCGGCTTCCTGACCGTCTCCGCGGGGAAGGCCTCCTCCGGTGGCGGCACGAGCGCCGCGTCGCCGTTCTGGGCGGGGTTCACGCTCCTCGTCCGGCAGTTGGCCGCCAGCGAGGGGGTGCGTCGCCTGGGCGCGCTCGGCCCGACGCTGTACGCGGTGTCGGCCGCGCAGGCCCCCGGGGCCGTCTTCCATGACACGCTGCGCGGCGGCAACCTGCTCGACGACGCGGGACCCGGCTGGGACTACGCGACCGGTCTCGGGACGCCGCGCTGCGCGCCGCTGGCGCGTGCCATCGTCGATCGCCTCAAGGGCGTCTGACGCGGGCTCGACACATGGTGCCGGGTCGCCTGCCAGGCCCGTTGGCCGAGTCGCGGAACCGACCGGCACCATCCGGCGTCTCGCCGTCCTGGCGGCGAAGCCGCGAACTGCTGGAGTGCCCAATGTCCACACGTCTCGCCAAGGCCGTCGCGCTGACCGCCGTGGCCGTGCTCGCGATCGGATGCGGTACCGGCCCGGCGCCCAGCGCGGTGTCATCAGCCCGCCCCAGCCTGGCGGCCAGCCCATCGCCCTCGGCCTCCGCAGTTCCTGCGCAACTCCTGCTGAAGGTGACCACGGAGGGCGGATTCATCAATCCCTCCGCGACACTGGCGGCCCTGCCGACGGTCGCCGTCTATGCCGATGGCCGGATCCTCACCCCGGCCGTCGTGGCGGCCGATCCGCCGCCGCTGGTGACCCCGATCGACGTCCGCGATGTCGGTCCCTCGGGTGCGACGGCGATCCTGGCGGCGATCAAGGCGGCGGGCCTCGACAAGACCTCATCGGCGGCGCCCGGGGTCCCAGGCGATTCCGGGACGAGCGTATTCACGGCCGTGGTGGACGGCGCAGCCACGACCACCAGGTTCGGTGGCGGCGGACAACCTGCCCCTGGCCGCCCGGGTCAGTCCGCTGCTGGCGATCCCGCGCAACAGGCCGCCCTTGCCCTGCTGGCCCGCCTGACCGATCCGACCGAGACCTGGGGTTCCACCGCGGCGCGTCAGTCGACGTTCGTCCCGCTCGGCTACCGCGTCTACGTCGGGCCGGCCGTCACCACGCCGCCAGCGTCCGCCCAGCCGTCGATCCCGTGGCCGCTCACGACGTCGCTCGGGGGGTTCGGGACCCCGGCTGTTCCGGACCGTGGGGTGCCCGGCCTGCGCCAGGGTGTGGTGCTGGGCGCCGATGCCGCACGGCTGGCCCCCGTCCTGCGCTCGGCGAATGCGCTCAGCACGTTCAGCGCGGGGGGCACGTCGTACAGCCTCTGGGTCCGACCCCTCCTGCCCGATGAGATCGGTGGCTGATCCCGGGCGCTGACGCGCGCAGCGGTACGATCGCGCAGATGCCTGCCGACGGACGGAGCCGGGCGAGTCGGCCCGCGCCGGCCGGGCATTCGATGCGCGACCGGTTGCGCAGCGCGATGGTCCCCGCCGGCGCACTGCTGCCGATGCGCGCCTTCTTCGGCGTGACCTTCCTCTACGCGGGCATCGACAAGCTGCTCGATGCCGGCTTCCTCGACCCGGCGAGTCCGACGTCGATCCAGGCGCAGATGACCGGCTTCGCCCGGGGTTCACCGCTCGGCGAGCTCATCCGGCTGGCGCAGCCCGAGGCGGCCGCCGTCGGACTCCTCATCGCGGTGGCGGAGATCGCGATCGGGCTCGGAGCGTTGTCGGGGCTTGCCTACCGGATCGCCGCCATCGGTGGCGCCCTGCTGTCGATCCTGTTCTTCCTGACGGTCTCATGGACGATACGCCCGTTCTATCTCGGGTCCGACCTGCCGTACGCGGTCGGGTGGCTCACCCTGGCCATCGCCGGTCACGGTGGCCTGCTCGTCCCACGTTGGCTGACCGGCGGCTCTCCCGTACCGAGTGGGCGGGCGGCGGGACAGCGGCGCGTCGCCCCGGTCGAGTCCCCGGGGCGCCGGGCCCTGCTCCAGACGGGCCTCCTCGCCCTCGGGGCGGTCGCGGTCGCCTCGCTCGCCGTGCCGATGCGCATGCTTGGCCTCGAGCACGGGGTCGTGGCGCCGACTTCCGGCCCGGCCCCGGCCCCGAGCGGATCCGCGGCCCCGTTGACCGGCCGCGTGATCGCCAGGACCGCCGACGTCGACCGTCGCGGGAGCGCCGACTTCACCGTGCCGTTCGACGCGCCATCGCCCCTCCCCGCCGGCGACCCGGGCGTCATCGTCCGGCTGTCCGACGGCTCGTACGTCGCCTTCGATGCCGTCTGCCCGCACGCGGGCTGCACCGTGGCCTGGAGCGCCAGCGACTCCACGCTCCTGTGCCCCTGTCACGGAGCTGCGTTCGATCCTGCCCGGGCGGGGAGCGTCCTGGCCGGACCGGCGGAACAGCCGCTCGCCGTCCTGCCCATCGTCGTCGATCCCGCGACCGGGTCGATCCTTCTCCGTACCTGAGAGCGCGTCGCCGCGGAGCCGAGCCGCATGCCTCAGCAGCGCTTCAGTGGCCGACGGGATGCGGCTTTCGAACGGAGACGCGCGCGCGGGCCTCGGCCACCTGGGGCTGCTCCGACGTGGCGACCGAGGGCGTCAACCGTCTCGGACGTGGCCCGACGAGCAGGTCGCGCTCGATCCGCAGGCGCAGCCGGTAGAGGACTTCCCATTCCTCGGGTGCGAGATCGAGCTCGGACATCGCGTGATCGATCTCCGCGAATTCCGCGGCCACCATCGCTCGCGTCGGCTTCCCGTCGGCCGCCGCGCGGCTGGCCAGACGAACGATCACGTCCTCGATCGCCTGGGCCTCGGCCGTCGCGGTGAGATAGGCCGCGGTGGTGGTCAGACCGCTCAGGATGGCCACCCGCGCCTTCGTCCGCTCGTGCGTCGGTCCGGAGATGGCCATGTCCGAGGGATACATCTGGATGCGCAGGCAGACGTTGCGTAGCTCGACCAGCCGCTCTGCGCGCAGCCTCCCGACATTCGGTCCGGCCACCTTGCTCAGCAGCCAGGCCGGGGCCGACAGGACGGCCGGCGCCGTCCTGGCTTCGACCGGAAGACCGGCGTTCGCGAGCAGT
>DASYJV010000427.1:0-1724 GCA_035996105.1 Candidatus Limnocylindrales bacterium
ACCAGAACGGGAAGTACGGGACGATCCCGCTGGTCGAACGGCCGGCCTGGAGGTCCTCGAGGCTCCGCGAGAGGACGCCCTCGATCTCGCCTTGCAGGCCGAGCGCGGTGCCCCATACGACGGCCTGATCCGGCGTGTCGAGCCAGGTCAGCCCGGCTTCGTCCACGACCTGCTGCATCGAGCGCGCCTGGGCCATCGTCTTCTGGAGGGTGCGCCGATAGGCGGCAAGCATCGCCCGCATCATCGCGCCCGACATCGTCACTGCCGGCATCGCCCGGGCGAACCCGATGACGACCACGCCGCCGACGATGGCGGCGACACCGATCAGGACCAGACCGCTCAGCGGGACGCTCACCCCGGCGAACAGCGCGATGCCACCCGCGACGATGGCCAGGATCCCGCGCGCGGTCCACGAACCGACGACGGAGCTGGGCTTCTGCCCGAACCAGCCGCGCGCCACGACATGGCTCTCGAGCGCGGTGTCGAAGGCCGCCACATCCGAACCGAACTTCGGGAGCTCTTCGGGCGTGATCAACGCGCCTTCGCCATCGCCTGCGAGCCTGCGGAGCTTCTCGAGCGCGGTCTCCTCGGCCGGGCCGGTCGGGCGCCGACGATTCCTGGCTCGCTGGGCTTCGACCGTCGCGTCACCCGCCGGCGGGCTGAGCTGGATCGCCACCTTGCGGCTGCCGAACAGACCGCCCGGATCCTCCCTGAACGCGATGAGCCCGCGTGACGCGAGGTCGAGCATCGCGGTCGTCAGCGCTCGACGGGAAGTGCCCCCGTCCATGATCACCGCCCCCGAAGCGGCGGTCAGCTCCGGTGGCGGTGCCGGCATCAGGATCGAGGGATCGTCGAGGTAGACCGGGTCTTTGCCAAACCGGCGCCAATGAAAGAACGCCCAGCCGATCAGTCCCATCAGCACCATCGGTGCGCCGACGAGCCCGATGACGGCGTTGACCTGGCGGGCCTGCTGGAGCGATGTCGCATGGGCCGGCGTCGCGGCGGCATCCACCCGCTGGAGCGCCACCGTGAGCGCCCCATCGAAGTCGGCGGCCATGAGATGGGGAAGCATGTCGTTCTCGTAGATGGCCTGGCGCTCCTGGTTCGACAGGAACGCCGCCTCGAACCCGGGACCGGCGTACAGCTGGACCTGGCCGTGGACCAGGTTCGGTTGCATGTCGAAGAAGATCACGAGGCCATCGTCGAAGCCTTTTCGGCCGACGCCCCACTGGTCCATCAGCGCCCGCGCCTTCGCGGCGGTCTCTTCGGTCGTGGGATCGTCGCCGCTGTCCTGGCTGTAGACCGCGACCTCGGCGCCGGTCCGCGCCTCGATGGCGTTGATGGTCGCCTGCGCGCCCGCGATGGCCCCGGCCGAGAAGATCCCCGCGTAGTCGTAGACGGCGCGGCCGGTTTCCGGTGGCGGGAACGGCGGGCCGGGGGGCGGCGCCGCGGCAGCGACCGATGTGGCCGGCGCGAGCGCGACGGCCACGAGCCAGACGAGGACGGCGATGGCGCCGAGGCGCACCCGAAGGCGGGACACGCCCATCATCGTGAGGCCCGCGTCAACGACCCCGCCCGTCGGGCGAGCCGGAGGCGCCCATCGACCTCGAGGAAGACCTGCGGCGCTCTCGGCCGGCCGTTGTAGGTGGAGCCGAGCGAGGCGGCATAGGCGCCGGCATCGCTGATCGCGACGAGGTCGCCCCGCCGGAGTGGCGGCAGGTCGT
>DASYJV010000428.1:0-2942 GCA_035996105.1 Candidatus Limnocylindrales bacterium
TGGCGATCGCGCCGGTCGCGATCGCCACGGCCAGCAGGAGCGGCAGGCGACGTGCCATCGGATGGTCATCCTACCGCGGCCCGGCGCTCGGGCTGCCGCGTAGACTTCGGCGCGTGACCCTTGATGCGGACCCGGCGACACCCACGGCGATGTCCGACCCGCTGGTCACCGCCATCGGTGCGCGACTTCCCGGGCTCCGCCTGCTCACCGACCCGATCGACCGCGAGTCGTACCGCAATGACGAGACGCCATACCTCCATGCCGGGCTGCCGCGGGCCATCGCCTTCCCGACGACGACGGCCCACGTGGTCGAGCTGGTCCGGATCGCCGCCGAGCTGCGCATCCCGATCGTGCCACGCGGGGCGGGGAGCGGGCTGTCGGGCGGGGCAGCCGGGATCGAGGGTGGCCTGACCGTCGTCTTCACTGAGATGGACCGGCTGATCGAGATCGACCGGGAGAATCTCGTCGCGGTCGTCCAGCCCGGGATCATCAACGCCAGGCTCAAGGCCGCGGTCGCCGCCGAGGGTCTGTTCTACCCGCCCGATCCTGCCAGCTACGAGATGTGTTCGATCGGCGGCAACCTCGGCACGAATGCGGGCGGCCTGTGCTGCGTGAAATATGGACAGACCCGCGAATCGGTGCTGTCGCTCGAGGTCGTGATGGCGGACGGCAGCGTCATCCGCACCGGCGGCAAGAACGTCAAGGATGTCGCCGGGTACTCGCTCACCCACCTGTTCGTCGGCAGCCAGGGGACGCTCGCGATCACCACCGAGGCGACGCTTCGGCTCCGCCCGGCGCCACCGCCGCGATCGACGATGCTGGCCTTCTTCCCGACCCTCGACAGCGCGGGTGACGCGGTGGCGGGGATCGCTGCCGCCGGGCTGACCCCGGTCACGCTCGAGCTCCTCGATCGGTTCACCATCGGTGCCGTCGACGACATGAACAACCTCGGCCTCGATCGGACCGCGGCCGCGATGCTGATGATCGAATCCGACATGCCCGGCGTCGCCGCCGCGGCCGAGCTCGAGCGGGCCGAGGTGGCCTGTCGCCTGGCCGGTGCGACCGACGTCGTCCGCGCCGCCGATGAGCAGGAGGCCGACTGGCTCCGCCAGGCGCGGCGGGCCGCGCACTACGCGCTCGAACGGATCGGCGAGGTCCGCATGGAGGACGTCGGTGTCCCACGGGCGCGGGTCCCGGACATGCTCCGGGCGATCGAGCGGATCGCCGCGGCGCACGACGTCCGGATCGGGACGTTCGGGCACGCCGGCGACGGCAATCTCCACCCGGACCTCGTCTTCGACCGCGGCGACCCGCTCGCCGAGGCCAAGACCGAGGCGGTCAAGAACGACCTCTACCAGGCCGCACTCGATCTTGGCGGCACCGTCACCGGCGAGCATGGCATCGGCTTGTCGCGGCGAGAGTGGCTCGTGGCCCAGCGCGGGGCCGACGCGGTCCGTGTGATGCGCTCGATCAAGGCGGCCCTCGATCCGCTCGGCATCCTGAACCCCGGACGGGTGCTCTAGGTCCGGTTGACAGCCAGGCGCCTCGTGGCGATGATGCGCGGACCGTGGATGCACATCTGTCAAGTACAAACGTGCACGCTCGCGCATGAGCGACTTCCAGCAGCTCGTCCAGGCGAGCCGCCTCTACTACGAGCTGGGTGAGACGCAGAACGCGATCGCCGAGCGTCTTGGCGTCACCCGCCCACAGGTTTCCCGGCTCCTGAAGCGGGCCAGAGCCGAGGGGATCGTCGAGATCCGCATCGTGGACCGGACCGCCGCCGACAGCCCCGCGGCCGAGATCCTCCGTCGCCGGTACAAGCTCGATGCGGTCCACCTGGCGCCCACCATCGCCGGCCCGGAGGACCTGGCCCGCCGGATGGTCGGCCGCCTGGCCGGGGAGGTCCTGCGGGGAGCGCTCCGCGCCGGCGCCGTCGTCGGGATCGGGGATGGCGCGTCGGTGGCGGCAACCGCGGCCGCCATCGAGGAGACTTCGATCCCGGTCGCGGTCACCGTGGTCCCGCTGTGCGGTGGCTACTGGTCGACCGGCCCCGAGCGGGAGCCGTATCGGCGGGTCGCGGAGGCGCTCGGCGGCCAGGCGCGCGGTCTGATGGCGCCCGGCCTCGTTGACGATGCCGCCACGCAACGGGCGCTCGTCGCGCACGCCGGTGTGCGCTCGATCGTGGAGCTGTGGGACCGGGTCGACGTGGCACTCTTCGGCATCGGCGGGACGGCCTGGAGCGCCTCGGCGGTCGGGGAGGACGTTGCGCGCGAGCTCGATGCGGCGGGTGCCGTGGGGGAGATCCTCGTCGCGCCGTTCGACCTCGAGGGGCGGTTCGTGTGCCCCGCCCTTCGCGAGCGAGTGATCGCACTCGACGCGCGTCGACTCGGGCGCATCCCGGTGTCGATCGCCGTGGCCGCCGGCGAGAGCAAGATCCGGCCGATCCTCGGCGCCCTGCGTACCGGCGTCATCCGGACGCTCGTCACCGATGTCGCCAGCGCCGAAGCCGTCGTCGAACTTGATGCGGCCGCCGCCGCGTCCGCGAGCCCGGGTCAGCGATGACGCGGCGCGAGCGGGCCGTCCTGGGCATCGATCTCGGGACGACCGAGGTCAAGGCGGGCGTCGTGTCGCTCGACGGCCGCCTCCTGGCGCTTGGTCGGAGTGGCTACGGACTCGACACATCCGGCGGCCACGGCTGGGCGGAACAGGATCCGGGTGCCTGGTGGTCGGCCGTGGTCGGCGCGGTCCGCGCCTTGCGTGCCCCCGACCTGGCCGAGATCACGGCCATCGGGGTCGATGGCCATGGCCCCACGCTCGTCGCGGTCGATGCTCGGGGAGAGGCGACCCGGCCGGCGATCACCTTTCTCGATACGCGGGCAGCCGCGGAAGCCGCGGAGCTCGCAGCCGTGACCGGGATCCAGGGCTGGTCGCTGGGCGGGCTG
>DASYJV010000429.1:0-4620 GCA_035996105.1 Candidatus Limnocylindrales bacterium
GCACTCCTGGCCCTCCGCGACGTTGTCGAGACAGACCGAGGTCGCGTTGCGGATGAGGTCGAACTGGGTCGGCGACTGCGGGATCGCGGCGAGGATCGCGTCCTGGGCGAGGGTCAGGGTCGCGAGCTGCTTGCCGAAGTACGTCCTGGCCGCGGCCTTCACCCCGTAACTCTGGTTGCCGTAGAAGTTCTGGTTGAGATAGGCGGTGATGATCTGCTGCTTGCCGGCCTCGCCCGGGTAGGCCTGGGTGAGTCGGATCGACTGGATGATCTCGCGGGCCTTGCGCTCGTAGGTCGTGCCCTCGAACGCGGCCGGCGGCAGGAGTCGGGCGCGCACCAGCTGCTGGGTGATGGTCGAGGCGCCGCGCGGCCGTCCCGACACGGTGTCGATGCCGGCCGACACGATCCCGGCGGGGTCGAAGCCGGGGTTGATCCAGAAGTCCTTGTCCTCGATGGCGGTCGTCGCGTCGATGATCTCGCCGGGCAGATCGGTGAACTTGACGATCTCGCGCTTCAGGTCGCCCAGCCGCGCGAGCTCGACCTTCCCGGTCCGGTCATAGATGATCGTCTGCTGCTCGAAGCTGATGTTCTGGAGCGCGAGGGCAGGGTCGGGGAGGCCCGCCGCGTAGTGGTTATAGGCGCCCACGGCCAGCATCGCGCCGCTCGCTGCGAGCAGCCCGGTGGTCGTGAGAAGGACCATGAGGACGATGACGACGATCCGAGCGATGGTGGATCCGCCGCGTCCTCGCGGTCGACGCTGGAGCGCCCGACGGTGGCGCTGGCGCCGCGCGAGAGTGGTCTGCATCTGTGGCCGCACGATAGCATAGGGGCGTGAAGGAACGGTTGAGCGCCTCCCGGTCGGTCGAGACGACTCGACCCGCGACCCTGTGACGGAGCCGGCCACCTCCGAGACAGGGCCGGCCGCGTCCGAGACGGGCGAGACCGGCGGTCCGGACGCCCTCCTGGCCGAGCTCGAGTGGCGGGGCATCCTGCACGAGACGACGCCAGGGCTGCCGGCCCGGCTCGCGACCGGCCGTCCGATCGCCGGCTACATCGGGTTCGACCCGTCTGCCGACTCGCTCCACGTCGGTCACCTGGTGCCCATCTTCGGCCTCTTGCGTCTCCAGCGCTTCGGCGGGCGGCCAGTGGCCGTGGTCGGGGGCGGCACCGGGATGATCGGGGACCCGTCGGGTCGTTCCTCGGAGCGGAACCTGCTCGACCGGGCGACCCTCGAGCACAATGTCGGGGCCATCCGTGGCCAGCTCGAGCGGTTCCTCGATTTCTCGCCGGGCGAGCGCGGCGCCCTGATGGTCGACAACCTGGACTGGCTGGGTGAGCTGACGCTGGTCGAGTTCCTGCGCGACGTCGGCAAGCACTTCACCGTCCCGTACATGCTCGCCAAGGACTCCGTCCAGGTGCGGCTCGAACGCGGGCTGTCGTTCACCGAGTTCAGCTACATGCTCCTCCAGGCGTACGACTTCGCGCACCTGTTCGAGACCCGCGGCGTCGAGCTCCAGATGGGCGGCGCCGACCAGTGGGGCAACATCACGGCCGGGCTCGAACTCATCCGGCGCACGAGCGGAGCGGGGGATGGCGAGGCGGCCCACGGACTTGCCTACAAGCTCCTGCTCTCGCCGTCGGGCACGAAGTTCGGCAAGAGCGAGGGCGGCGAGTCGATCTGGCTGGATCCCGCCCGGACGTCGCCCTACGCCTTCTATCAGTACTGGCTCAACACCGACGACCGTGACGTGGGGACCTACCTGCGCTGGTTCACCGAGTTCCCGCGAGAGCGGATCGAGCAGCTCGAATCGGAGAGCGCCCGGGCGCCGGAGGCGAGAGCCGCCCAGCGAGCGCTCGCCCTGGACATCACGACCCGAACCCACGGCACCGAGCCCGCTGCGCGCGCGGTTGCCGATTCGGCGGCCAAGTTCTCGAGCGCGCCGATCGATGACCCGGCCGTGCTCCGGTCGTTGTTCGATTCGGCTGGCGGGTTCGAGTTCGACCCGGCGACCCTGGCGGCCGGCGCCGCGACGCTCCTGGCAGCCGCCGGGCTCTTCGCGTCCAAGGGCGAGGCGCGCCGCACGATCGAGGGGGGCGGGCTGACCATCAATGGCCAGCGGATCGCCGATCCGGCGGCCGTCCCGGAACCGATCGCCGGGGAGTGGCTCGACGTCCGCATCGGCAAGCGACGGCGCGAGATCGGTCGGCGAAAGGGGTAGGGAGCGCCAGACGCTCGGAGCGGGTCCGAATGCGCTCCGGGTCAGGGTCGGTGGCGTGCCTGCAGGGCCGCGATGACCTCCGCCGGCTCGAGATCGCGCTCGGCCAGGAGCACCAGCGCGTGGTACAGCAGGTCGCCGGCCTCGCCGGCCAGCGCGTGCCGGGTCGCGTCCCGGTCCCTGCCGGCGGTCTCGGCGGTCGCATCGTCCTTGGCGGCCAGCAGCACCTCGGTCGCCTCCTCGGTCACCTTCCGTCCGACGGCATCGGTCCCGCCCTCGAGCAGGGTCGTCGTGTACGAGCCCGCGGGGCGTTCGGCGGCCCGGGATGCGATGGTCGACCAGAGGGTCTCCAGCCAGGCGAACCCCTGTGTCGTCGGCTGGCGAGCCGCACCCGCTTCCGTTTCAGGTTCGTCGAAGCAGCTTCGAGTCCCGCGATGACACGTCGGCCCGGTCGGATCGACGGTCAGCAACAGCGCATCGCCATCGCAGTCGGCCGCGATCGAGACCAGGCGCAGGACGTTCCCACTCGTCTCGCCCTTGCGCCAGAGCCGCCCGCGCGAGCGGGAATGGAAATGGACCTCGCCGGTGTCGAGCGTCGCGGCCAGCGCTTCGGCGTCCATGGAGGCGACCATCAGGACGCGGCCGTCGGCCGGGTCCTGGATCACCGCGGTCACCAGGCCATCCGCGCCAGGATGCACCGAGCCCGGGTCGAACGACGCGGTCATGCCACGGCCGCCGGCACGAGCCGCATCGGCAGACCGGCCGCCGCCATCGCGCGCTTGACGTCGGCGATGGCATGGACCCGGCGGTGGAAGATCGAGGCCGCCAGGACAGCATCGGCTCCGCCGTCGCGAACCGCGGCGACGAAGTCGTCCGGGCCGGCCGCACCGCCGGACGCGATGACTGGGACCCGGACGCTCGACGTGATCGCCCGCAACAGGACCGTATCGAACCCGGTGCCCGTGCCGTCGCGGTCGATCGAGGTGACGAGCAGCTCGCCGGCGCCGAGCTCGGCCGCCCGGGTCGCCCAGCCGACGGCGTCGAGCCCGGTCGGCTCGCGTCCACCGTTGACCACGACCTCCCAGCCGCCGTCGAGCCCGGCGCGTGTCCGCACATCGATCGCGACCACGACCGCCTGGCGGCCGAATCTCGCGGCGCACCGGCTGATCAACATCGGATCGGCGACGGCCGCGGTATTCAGCGAGACCTTGTCCGCGCCGGCCCGGAGGACGTCGTGCATCTCCGCGACGCTCCGCACGCCGCCGCCGACGGTCAGCGGGATGAACGCCCGACGCGCCGTCCGCTCGACGATGTCGAGGAGCGTGCCGCGCCGTTCGGGCGCGGCGGTGATATCGAGAAACACGAGCTCGTCGGCGCCCTCCGCGGCATAGCGTTCCGCGAGCTCGGCCGGGTCGCCCTCGTCGACGAGGTCGACGAAACGGGTGCCCTTGACGACCCGCCCATCGGCCACGTCGAGGCAGGGGATCACCCGTCGACGAAGCATCAGGCCGCCATCCCGACCAGGCCCACGAAGTTGGCGAGCAGCCGAAGGCCGTCGCGACCGCTCCGTTCCGGGTGGAATTGCACGCCGAGCATCGAGCCTCGCGCGACCGCCGAGGTGAAGCGACCGCCGTGCTCCGTGGTCGCCAGGACGAGGTCGTCGGTCGCCCCGTCGGGACCCTGGCGAGGTGCGCCCGCGTACGAATGCACGAAATAGAAGTCGATGGCGGGTTCGATCCCCTCGAACAGCGGGTGCGAACGGGTCCGCTCCACCTGGTTCCAGCCGATGTGCGGCAGGGTGGGGGCGTCCGCGATGGCGACCGTTCGCCCGGGCAGGACGCCGAGCGTCTCCGCGCCGTCCTCCTCGCTCGTCTCGAACAGGAGCTGGAGCCCGAGGCAGATCCCCAGGAATGGACGATCGGCCGCCAGCCAGGCGCGGATCGGCTCGACGAGCCCGTGCGACTGGAGGCGATCCATGGCGGGTCGAGCCGCGCCGACACCGGGGACGATCAGCGCGTCGATGCCCCGCAGGGCCTCGGGCTCGCGGACCAGCTGCACCTCGGCGCCGACCGCCGTCAGGGCCTGGTCGATGCTCACCAGGTTGCCTGCTCCGTAGTCGACGACCCCGATCCGGACTCGGCGCGTCATCCCAGGCTGCCCTTGGTCGAGGCGACGCCGTCACGACGTGGGTCGATCTCGCAGGCCACCCGCAACGCCCGGCCGAGCGCCTTGAACGCGGCCTCGGCCAGATGGTGGTCGTTGCGACCGGTGCCCGACAGGTGCAGCGTCGCACCGGCCGTCCGGGCGAACGACTCGAGCGCGTGCTCGACGAGCTGGAGCGGCAGCCCACCGACCCGTTCGCCCCGGAACGGCAGGTCGATGACGGCATAGGGGCGGCCGCCGAC
>DASYJV010000430.1:0-2095 GCA_035996105.1 Candidatus Limnocylindrales bacterium
TCGGTCATCCGGTCGGTGTCACGAGCATCAAGGACCTGTTCTATCTCGCGAACGGCTCGACGGAAGCCGCTGTTCGGGATATCTCCGCGGCTGGGTACGCCGGAGTCGAGCTCTTCGACGGGAACGTGCTGGCCTACGAGGGCCGGCCTGACGATCTGCGACGGACGCTCGCGGACGCCGGCCTGACGCTCGCAGCCGTCTATTCCGGCGCGAATTTCGTCTTCCCCGATATCCTCGAGGAGGAGTTCTGGCGGATCGAGCGAGCGGCTGGTCTAGCCGAGGCCTTCGGTGCCACCAACCTCGTTGTGGGCGGCGGTGCAAAGCGGTCAACGGGCACGACCGACGAGGACTACGAGCGCCTCGCGAAGGGTCTCGATCGGGTTGTGGATGTCGCGGGCCGCCACGGCCTCCGGGCGAGCTACCACCCCCACCTCACCACCATCGTGGAGGGTCCGGATGACGTCGACCGGATCCTGTCGATGTCACGGATCGGCTTCTGTCCGGACACCGCGCACCTAGCCGCCGGCGGCGGCGATCCGGTCGATCTGATCCGACGGCACGCCCATCGTGTCACCCATGTCCACCTGAAGGACTTCACGCCCGAGCCGTTCGCATTCCAGCCACTCGGCCGCGGCATCGTCGATCTCCCGGGCGTCGTCGAAGCGCTCCGCGACGCCGGCTACGACGGCTGGGCGACGGTGGAGCTCGACGACTACGAGGGAGCTCCCGCCGCCGCCGCCGCCGAGAGTATCCGCTACCTCCAGCCACTGCTTAGCGCACCGGCGAAATGAAGCTCGGCGTCTTCACGGTCCTCTTTGGCGCAGCGTGGCGGACATGATCGTCGCCGAGACGCTCCGCGCTGCAGTCGTCGGGACTGGGTTCATCGGGCCGCATCACATCGACGCCGTGCGTCGTGGCGGATACGGAGAGGTGGCCGTCCTGGTCGATCGCGACCCCGATCGCGGCCCGCGGACAGCCCGCGCGCTGGGCGTGCCGCGCGCCGTCACGGATCTCGACGCGGTGCTCGAGGATCCCCGGATCGACATCGTCCACATTTGCACGCCCAACCGAACCCATGTGGAGATGGCCCGCTCGGCGATGGAGGCGGGCAAGCATGTCGTGATCGAGAAACCCGTTGCGATCGATCGCGCCGGTGCCGAGAGCTTGCTCGAGGTTGCCGCGCGTACGAAGCGTCACGCCGCCGTCGCGCTGACCTACCGCGGGTATCCCATGGTCGGCCGGGCCCGCGATCTCGTCCGCAGCGGCCGTCTCGGGCATCTGCGCCTCGTCCATGGCGGCTATCTCCAGGACTGGCTGTCGGATGCGACCGACTACAACTGGCGGCTCGACCCGGCTGTCGGTGGTCTTTCGCGGGCGGTCGCCGACATCGGCACCCATTGGTTCGACACTGCCGAATTCGTGACGGGGGCGCGCGTGCGATCAGTCATGGCCGATCTCGCGACGTTGGTCCCGGTCCGCCACAAGCCGGTCCGGTCGGGTTCGGCGTTTAGTACGGGCTCAGGAGCCACGGAGCCAGTCGTCATACACACAGAGGACGCGGCCACGATCCTTGTTCGATTCGACGAGGGAGCCATCGGCGCCCTCGTCGTCAGCCAGGTAAGCCCAGGTCACAAGAACGACCTGACCGTCCACGTATCCGGCACCGATCAGTCACTTGGCTGGGCCCAGGAGGATCCGGAGCGGCTCTGGCTCGGGGCGCGGACTGAAGCGGTCGTCGTGACGAGGGACCCACTCGCTGATCCCTGGCCTCTCGGCGTCCCGTCTCTCCCGGCCGGGCATCCGGAGGGCTGGGACGAGGCCCTTCGGGATGTCCTTCGGCCCTTCTATGCGGCCATCGCTGCCGGCGAGGACCCAGCGGCATATGTCGCGCCGGCCCCCTATCCGACGCTCACCGACGGAGCCCGGAGCGTCGCCCTGATCGAGGCCGTGGTCGAGAGTGCGCGAAGCGGCCGTTGGGTCGATGTCGTTCCGATCGACTCAGCGAAGGGCTCGGGCATCGGGGAGGCCGGCGTCACGGGCGAGGGGATCGGGCCGTGACGACCCATGGCTTCTTCGACGGCCACCAGCGTACGAC
>DASYJV010000431.1:0-3403 GCA_035996105.1 Candidatus Limnocylindrales bacterium
GCTCGCCGATCCGCATATCCGGGACCTCGTCCGCTCCGAGATCGGGCGAGGGATCTCGGGCTGGGAGAACGTCGCCACCGACCCGGGTTGGGCCGGGATCCGCATCTCCCACGCGGCGAGTCATCCCGACTGGGCCGGGAAGTCGATCGCGGAGTTGGCCGACGAGCACCACGCCGACCCGGCCGACCTCGCCTTCGACGCCCTGGTCGCCGATCGGCTTGACGTCGCGGTCGTCATCGAGTGCATGGCCGAAGAGGATGTCGAGACGATCCTTGCCGTGCCGTGGATCGCGGTCTGCACCGATGCCGAAGGCCGGCGTCCGGGCCACCCGATCCTCGACGCCGGGCGGCCGCACCCGCGGACCTATGGCAGCGCGCCACGCGTGCTCGGGACCTATGTTCGCGAGCGGGGCACGCTCTCGCTCGAGGCGGCGATCGCCAAGCTGACCTCGGTCCCGGCCGCACGACTCGGCCTGCGTGACCGCGGCGTCGTGCGCGAGGGTGCGTTCGCCGATCTGGTCGTCTTCGACCCGCAGTCCGTCGCCGACGAGGCCACCTACCAGCAGCCGGCGCGCTATCCGACGGGCATCGAGCATGTCATCGTCAACGGTCGCCCGGCGATCCTCTCGGGGACCGAGGTCGCCGAGCGGTCGGGCCGATTGCTTCGCCGCTCGTGAGGCGGCGGGCCACGGCGACCGGGACGCGGCCGAGTTCGTCGGCGACGACCACCGAGCAGCCGGCGGTCGCCCGTTTGCCCGGCGGCCGACTCGACTACACGCTTCGGCGCTCGCCACGGTCCCGTGGCCTGCGCGTGGTCGTCCACCCCGAGCGTGGGGTGGTCGTCACCATCCCTTCGCCCGGCCGTCGCGGCTGGGCCGACCCGGCGCGCCACATCGAGCCGTTCCTGGCCGAGCGCGAACCGTGGCTCCGGCGCCATCTCGAGCGACAGTCGCGCGAGCGGGCCGAGCTCGTTGCCCGGGGCGGGTTGCGCGACGGCGCGACGATCCGTCTTCGGGGCGAGCTGCACCGGTTGCGGCTCGTCCCGGCTCGAGCCGGTCTCCGCCGCTCGGCCGTCGAGCGCGTCGGCGGCGCCGACGAGGATGCGTTGATCGTCCACGTCGCTCCGGCCGACAGGCGCTCCACGGCCGCGGTCCTCGAGGCGTGGCTGAAGCCGCGCGCCCGGGTCGCGATCGAGCGCGAGGTCGGCCGCCATGCCGCAGCCCTCGGCGTCACGCCGGCGGCCATCAGCGTCCGCGATCAGCGCACGAGATGGGGAAGTGCCTCTCGCCAGGGTCGTCTCGCCTTCTCGTGGCGGCTCGTCCTGGCGCCCCCGGAGGCGCTCGAGACGGTGGTCATCCACGAGCTCGCCCACCTTCGCGTCTTCGGGCATGGACCACGCTTCTGGGCGCTTGTCGCCTCCCGGCGCGCCGACCACGCCGAGTGGCGTCGGTGGCTCCATGATCATTCGACCGAATTGCACGGCGCGCTCGACGAGGCACCTATCCGCCCTTGACCGGACCGCACCGCCACGGTTCCGGACGATGGTCGGCGCCTCCACGGGACCTCCGGCCGATGGGCGCGCGGGGAGGCGAGGAGCACGCTCCGGGGGATGCACCGGCCGACTCCCAAGCGACATCCCTTCCTGCTCGCGGCCGCTCTCGTCGTCGGGACACTGGTCGTCCCCAGCGGTGTCGGTGCGGCGGATGCCGCCCAGGCGATCATCGATGCCGCACCGGCTGGCGGGCCGACCGTCGATCTCCTGGTCGGCGCTCGAACCGGTCGGAGCGCCGGCGTCGCGGAGCTGGCGGCACGGTTCGGGACACGCGACCAGGGAAGCGTCCGCGGCCTCGCCGTCCACCGCCTTCGGGTCCCGGCCGCGGCCGCTGCCGCGCTGGAGCGGACTCTTGGGATGGACCCCTCGGTGGGCTACGTCGAGCTCGATGCGACCGCACATGCCGCGCTCGTCCCCGATGACCCGCAGTACGCCGGCGGTGGGGAGTGGGGGCTGCCCCTGATCGGCGCGCCGGCCGCATGGGATACGTCGACGGGAGCCGGAGGCCCGATCATCGCCGTCATCGACACCGGCGTCGACGCCACGCACCCGGATCTCGGCGGACGCGTCCTGGCGGGCTATGACTTCATCAACCACGACGGCGATGCGAGCGACGACAACGGTCATGGCACGCACGTGGCCGGGATCATCGCCGCCACCGGGAACAACGCGATCGGGGGCGCCGGGGTGTGCTGGGGATGCCGGATCCTGCCGGTCAAGGCCCTCGACGCCGGGGGCGGCGGGTCCTATTCGACCCTGGCCGCCGCGATCACATGGGCGACCGATCACGGGGCACGGATCATCAGCATGTCGTTGAGTGGCGATTCGAGCTCGAGGACACTGGGCGACGCGGTGGTCTACGCGCAGGGCCGGGGCATCGTGGTGGTCGCCGCTGCCGGCAACGCCGGATCGACCATCCGCCGCTACCCGGCCGCCTTCCCGGACGTGGTCGCGGTCGCGGCCTCGACCGAGAGCGGGACGCTCATCGGGTTCTCGAATCGCGGCGCTGATTGGGTCGATGTCGCGGCCGGTGCCTGTTCGGTCTCGACCGCCCGCGGCGGCGGCTACGTGAACATGTGCGGGACCTCGATGGCGACCCCGTTCGTGGCCGGCAGCCTCGGCCTGTTGCTGGCGGCCGACCCGGGCGCGACGGCCAGCGAGGCGCTTGCCGCGATCGACGCGACGGCCGGTCCCGAGATCACCGACGCCACCACGTACGGCCTCGTCCACCTGGACGCGGCGCTCGCGGCCCTCATCGGAAGCCCGACCCCGTCGCCGTCGCCCTCACCGACACCGACACCGACACCGACGACGCCACCAAGCCCGAGTCCGAGTCCGAACATCGCTCCAGCCCCCGCCGCGCCCTCGCTCGTCACCCGCACGGCCTCGCTCAGCAGGGTCCCGAAGGCGTTCGTCGTCCTGGCCCACGCGGCCGACGCGCGTCTGTCCATCGCGAATCCTCGCCGGGCGTACCTCGTCCTGACCGTCAAGCGAGCCGGCCGGGTGATCTGGCGACGGAAGACGCGTGCCCGGGCGATCCACTGGACGCTCTACCTGGGGACATCGGCCTATACCGTCACGGTCAGCCGGCCCGGGTCACGCGCCGCGACGGGCCGGGTGAGCCTGCGGTACCGGCCTCGCTGAGATCGACTGTGTCAGCACCGTGCCAGCCGGGCGAGGCTGGTGAACGGGATCAGCCGTGAAGCGTCGGCCGATAGATGAGTTCCTGGACGTGGCCGTCGAGCGTCCGGCTCTCGATCAGCTCGAGGTCGAAGTCGGCCGCCCCCTCGAAGATGGGGCGCGTTCCGGTCTGACCCGTGACGACGGGAAAGACGGTGACCTGCACCCGATC
>DASYJV010000432.1:0-7860 GCA_035996105.1 Candidatus Limnocylindrales bacterium
GTCGTCGGTATCGATCTCGTAGTCGAGCATCGAGGTGACCGCGTTGGTCTTGCTGATCTTCTTCGACTCGAGACGCTCGCGCTCGAGCATGTTGAGGAAGTCCGTGTTGCCACCGAAGTTGAGCTGATAGGTCCGGTCGAGACGAACCCCGCGGTCCATGAACAGGCGGGTGAGGACACGGTGGGTGATGGTCGCCCCGACCTGGCTCTTGATGTCATCGCCGATGACCGGCAGGCCGGCCTCGGCGAAGCGGCGCTGCCAGTACGGTTCGCGGCCGATGAAGACCGGGATGGCGTTGACGAAGGCGACACCCGCCCGCAGCGCCTGCTCCACGTACCACTTGGTTGCCTCCTCCGAACCGACCGGAAGGTAGCTGACCATGACGTCGACTTCGCGTTCCTTGAGGATGCCCACGATGTCGGCCGTCGGGCCGGGCGCCTTCTCGATGATCTGGCTGAGGTACTTGCCGAGGCCGTCGTGGGTCATCCCGCGTTCGACGGTCACGCCGGTGTGCGGGACCTGCTGGAAGACGTACGTGTTGTTCGGCTTCGTGTAGATGGCCTCATTGAGGTCCTTGCCGACCTTGTTCTTGTCGATATCGAAGGCCGCCACGAACTCGATGTCCTTGACGTGGTAGCCGCCCAGGTCGACGTGCATGAGCCCCGGGACGAAGTCGTCCTTCTTGGCGTTCTCGTAGTAGTAGCGGCCCTGGACGAGGCTGCTCGCGCAGTTGCCGACCCCGACGATCGCGACGCGGATCTTGCCGTCGCCGCGTCGCCCCGCGCCCGCCCAGGTATTGGTCGGCGACTTGCCATTGCCGTGCTTGCCGTTCTTGCCGTTGTCGCTCACGTGGTTCTCCGTGCTGTTGTCAGTGGGGGATGGTGGCCGACTTGGCCTGGCTGCGGACATGGAGGATCCGCTGGATGGCGGTGATGGAAGCCCCTACCGCGATGATGGCCAGGGCGATCTCGATGGCCACCATACCGAGCGGGAGGGCGGCGCCGCCCGCACCCTGGAAGCCCCCGTCCGGCACCGTGACGGTGGTCCCCAGCGCGCCCGCCAGGATGAGCCCAAGACAGAGGACGACGAGCCGGGCTTCGCGGGGCATGATCCCGACCGCCGCCATCCCGGAGCCGGCCGTGAAGCCGAGCCCGTCCGACTTGGCCCGGGTATAGCTGACCATGAACGCAGCGCCCATGGCTCCCGCGGCGAACAGGACGCTGCCGGCCCAACCGGTGGCCTCGAAGCCCGCGATGATCCCGAGGTAGACGAGCGCTTCGCCCGCGCGATCGAAGACCGAATCCATGAACTCGCCGAGCTTGCTGACTCGCCCGGTCGCCCGGGCGAGCGTCCCGTCGAACATGTCGAAGGCGCCGCCCAGGAAGATGACCAGACCGCCGAGCAGCCAGAGCTGCTGGGCGACCAGGACCGCTCCGACAGCCGTGATCCCGAACCCGATCAGGGTGAGACCGTCGGGCGTCAGGCCGAGGCGGCCCATCCCGAGCGCGATCGGCTCGAAGACCTTCTTGATGCGACTGCGGGACTCATTGGAGATGGCCACCGCCTAGCTCACGAAGCCCAGGACGGCCCGCTCGCGAGCGGCGAACTCGGCGAACGCCTCTTCGCGCAATCGGCAGACGGTCTCGCGACCCTGTCGGCGGGTCACGACGACGCCGGCGGCGCGCAGGCGTCCGAGATGCCAGGAGACAAGCGGCTGCGAGAGGCCGACGTGGGCGATGAGCTCGGCCACGGTCGCCTCGCCATTGGCGAGGCGACGCACGATGCGCAGGCGGTTGACGTCGGCCATGACCTTGTGGAAGGCCCGGAGCTGCCGGAGATCCTCGGGTTGGGCGACGGCAGCGACGATCGTGCTGCGGACCCGGGCTGGTGATGGCGACAGAGCGGGGACTCCTGTTTGCCTGGTGCGCCGTGGCACATCAACCACGGTTTATATCAATCGCCGTTGATGCTAGGCGCGTACGAGTCGGCCTGTCAAGACGGTCATCCGCCGCCGATGGTCCCCGCTGGGCTACGATCGCGACGATCGCTGACCACAGGAGGAACCCGTGACGACCCTGCAGAACCGGCCCAATACTGCGCTCCTCGTGATCGACGTCCAGAACAGCGTCGTCGAGGGGGCCCATGAGCGCGACGCGGTCGTCGCCAACATCGGGACGCTCGTCGAAAAGGCGCGCGCGGCGGCGGTGCCCGTCGTCTGGGTGCAGGACGAGGGCGAGGATCACCCGAAGGGCAGCGACGCCTGGCAGATCGTGCCCGAGCTGCACCCGGACACGTCCGAGCCGCACGTCGAGAAGCGCTACGGCGATTCGTTCGAGGCGACGGACCTCGAATCCGTCCTGTCCGACCTCGGTGTCGGACGGCTGGTCGTGGCCGGAGCGCAGACCGACGCGTGTGTACGGTCGACACTCCATGGCGCATTTGCCCGCGGTTATGACGCGACCCTTGTCGCCGACGCGCACACGACCGAGGACCAGTCGGAGTGGGGGGCTCCGCCGCCCGCGGCGGTGATCGCCCACACCAACCTCTACTGGACCTATCAGGAAGCGCCGGGTCGGACGGCGGGGACCGTCAAGACCGAGGACGTCGACTTCGGCCCGGCCACCTGACGGATCTGCCTGAGGCGCCGCCCGCGATGGACCGCCGCCCGAGGCTCGTGCTGCTCGCCGTCATCGGGGCGGGCGTCTTCCTGGCCGGTCTCGAGCTCATGGTCACCGCGGTCGCCCTGCCATCGATCCTGGCCGACGTGGCGGGTCCGTCGGGGAGCTCGGCGTGGGTCGAGCTCCGCAAGGCGAGCTGGATCATCAACGGCTACCTGCTCGTGTACATCGTCACGATGCCGATCGCCGGCCGTCTGGCTGACCTCTGGGGGGCGAGACGTCTGCTGATGGGCGCGCTCGTCATCTTCACGATCGGATCGGCGCTGGCCGGCGCCGCGCAGGATCTCGACCAGCTCATCGGGGCTCGTCTCGTCCAGGCGGTCGGTGGCGGCGTGCTCGTCCCGGTCGGTACGGCCGCGGCGGCCCACCTCTTCGGCGCAGCCGCGCGGTCCAGGGCGCTCGGGGTGGTCGGTGGGCTGACGTTCCTCGGGATGGCCGCGGGACCGGTCGTCGGGGCCGCCATCCTGTCATCGGTCCACCCGGAGAGCGCGCTCGCCGCCGCCGGCCTGGGTGGAACGCCTGCGGCACTCCTGGCACCCGCCTGGCGCTGGGTCTTCTACCTCAACGTCCCGATCGGGATCATCGCCCTGACGCTTGCGTGGGCAGCGTCCCCCGACTGGGAGACGCCCCGTCAACCCGGGCGCGTCGACCTCCCCGGCGCTGCGATGTTCGGCGCGGCGCTCGTCACGGGTCTGCTGGGGCTGACACTCCTCGGCTCGGCCACGATCGCCGGCAGCGACCTCCCGCCGGTCGGCGCGAGCATCGCCCTCCTCGCCCTGTCCGCCGTCGCAACGGCCCTTGCCGTCCTCCGCGGCCTGCGGGTCGGCGACGGGTTCCTCGACCCGCGGCTGTTCCGGGATGTGTCCTTCAGCGCGGCGGCGCTCGTCTCGCTGCTGACCGGCTACGCGTTCGCGACCGCCATCATCGGCGGCGCGGTCTTCGTCGATCGGGTGCTCTATGGCGGGCCCGACGAGCAGCGTATCGCGCTCGGTGCCCTGGCCGGCGCCACGGCGTTTGGCGCATTGATCTCGGGGTTCCTCGTGCGTCTCCTGCCGCTCCGGCTGGTCGCGCTGGGCGGTCTCGGTCTGAGCATCGTCGGCCTGCTCGCGACGTCGACCTGGACGCCGGCCTCGAGCCTCCAGGTCGTCGCCCTGGCACTCGGCACCTTCGGCTTCGGGTTCGGCCTGACCGTGACGCCTCGGTCGACCGCGGCCGTCGAGGCGGCCGGTCGGCGTGCGTTCGGGACGGCCTCGGCGGTCGTGACCGTCGCCCGGATGCTCGGGATGGCGGTCGGTCTGGCGATCCTGACGGCCTACGGCTCGACGACGATCGAGCGGCTGTACGTCGCGGTCTATGCGACCCCCGATGCGTACCGCCAGTTCATCCCGGCCGCCCTGCGGGATCGGCCGCTGCGCGATCCGTTCGTCGTCGGTGCGCTGGAGGAATGGGCGTCGCGCGAGGCGGCGTCGATCATGGTCGGCCTGTTCGTCGTCGCGGCCATCGTGACGGTCGCCGCGATCCCCGCCGGGCTGGCCCTCGGCGGTCGGGGCGGCAGCCGGACGCGTATGCTGGACCGCGAAGCGGCCGCGAACGGCGCGACCGGGGACACCGCTGCCGAAGGACCCGCCGCCGATGCCCTCGACTCGCCCGAACCCGGCCTCGCACGCTGACCGGCGCCCTGTCCCGCCGATCGGTCAGCGCGTCAAGCGCCACGCGGCGACGGCGAGCAGTGACAAGCCCGGCACGCTGAAGCTCGTGGCGGTGACCGGCCAGAAGGTCACCGACCTCAAGGGTCCGGAGTGCCTGGCGAAGATCCCCGCCTTGCTCCGCCGACCCGGCACGTACCTGTGGGTCGACCTCATCGCGCCCAAACCCGAACAGGCGCAGTCGGTAGGCGAGGCGCTCTCGCTCCACCCGCTCATCATCGAGGACGTCCTCGAGGGCAATCAGCGGGCCAAGATCCAATCGAACGACGGCGTCGTCCACATCGTCCTCTTCTACCTGGAATATGGCGAGAAGGTCGTGGCTTCCGAGCTCGACATCGTGCTCGGTCAGCGGTTCCTGTTGACCATCCACGACGCCGACTGGGACCCGTGGTCCGCACACCATCTACAGGGTGGCGTCGGGCCGGTCCTTGCCCGGGGCCCGGACCACCTGCTCTGGGCGATCGCCGACGACCTGATCGACGGCTACTTCCCGTTCGCCGACCGGATCGGTGACGCGATCGACGAGGTCCAGGACCAGGTCGTCCGCAAGATCACGCCGGATGCGCTCGAGCAGCTATTCCTCCTGAAGCGCGAGCTGATCCAGGTCCGACGCGCGATCAGCCCGGTCCGCGAAGTCTTCAACCAGCTGACCAACCGTGACGAGAAGCTCATCGACCCGGAAGAGCTGGTCTACTTCCGCGACATCTACGACCACGTCATCCGATTGACCGACGAGCTCGACAACTACCGGGAGCTGGCGTCGGCGACGCTCGACGTCTACCTGACCCAGGTCAACAACAACCTGTCGGTGATCATGAAGCGCCTGACCGGCGTGACCGTGATCCTGGCCGGGGTGGGGGCGATCGCCGGCATCTTCGGGATGAGCGAGGCCGGGACCGCGCTGGGGGGCGCCGAGGCGCCCGGATTCTGGCTGATCACCACGGGTGTGGTGGCGCTCGCATTGGTCGCGGCCGTCTGGTTGCGCAAGATCGACTGGATCTGACCGTCGGCTAGCGGGCGCGCCGGGCTCGTCCATCCTGCGGCGGGTTCGTCTCGGTCTCGAGGACGGTGGCGATGGCGGCCAGCGCGCGTGCCGCGAGAAAGGGCGTCTCCAGGACGACGTCGGCGGCCGCCCGGACGTCGTCTGGCATGCCGTGCGGCCCGGTCACCGCGACCGCGAGACCGCCGACCGCCCCCGCCTCGCGTTCGGCGCGCAGGACCGCGAACCCGTCGGCATCGCTGCTGTCGTCCCCGAAGGCCAGCACGGTCGCCGGTCGGAGCTCATCGAGCAGGAGCGCGAACGCCTCGCGCTTGCCACCAGCGGTCCGTGGCCGCAGATCGACCACGAGGCGTCCGCGATAGTGCGCCAGCTCGTGCGGCGGCAGCTCGCGGTCGACCTGCTCGATGGCGGCCTCGACGGCGGCACGGGCCGCCGCGCGGTCGTCGGCCTGCCGAACGTGAAAGGCGACGGACGGCCCCTTCGACTCGACGAAGAGCCACGCCGGGCGACCCAGGACCTCGGGGACCCGGACGGCCAGGCGTCGGGCCGGCTCGACGGACGCTTCGTGCCCGGCACGGAACGTCGTGAGGAGGCGGGCCGGGTCGCCACCGCGCTCGAATGTCCCGGATTGCAGGCCGTGATCGCCGAGGTACCTGATGCCGCCCACCCTGGCCCGTGCGGCGACGTCGGCCGCCGTCCGGCCGGTCAGGATCGCGACGGCCAAACGCTCGGGCCGGGCCTGCGCCACGCGGGCCAGCCGGCGCAGGGCGCGGCGGGCGAGCGGCACGATCGTCGCGGCGCCGGGATCGCGTGAGCCTTCGGCCAGCGTGCCATCGAAGTCGGCCACGATGAGCAGACGGCCGGGTCGAGTCGCGGATCGAGCGATCTCGGCGATCCCGGCAGCGCCGGCGTCGCCGGCCACCGACGAGGGGTCGTTCGAGCGCGAGGTCAAGGCGTGACGTTGACGCCGGGCAGGACCTTCTTCAGACCGGTCGCCATCGTGTCGGGCTCGTCGACATGGAAGGCCGCTGCCGATCCGGACGCGGCCGGCGCGGGCGACGCGGTAGCGAGCGACGGCGCAGCCGACGTGGGCGCCGGATGGGCCGGTGCCAGCGCGACGATCCCCCCGAACAGGAGGGCCGCGGCGGCAACGCCGGCGAGCAGCCCGGCAAGGATGGACAGGCGGAGCTTCATGTCGGCGGAGCGTACCAGCCCGGATGGGTCACGGACGCCTGTCAGATACCGCTGCTACGATGCCGACCCATGGCCTTCCTCGCGGAGCGGATCCGGACGCGGATCGTGCCGGCTCTCCTGACCGCCGCCGGCGTCGCCTTCCTCGCGGCCGGGCTCCTGTCCGTTGCGGGCCCTGCGACGGGCGACCCGCTGGTGAGCCCGCCAGCCAGTCCCGTCGGGGCGAGCACCGCGAGCCCCGAACCGCTCATCACCCTGCCGCCGCTCGGATCGGGTGGCCCCTCTTCCAGTGCACCGTCCTTCCCGCCGGGCCGCCACGCGACGCGGGTCCGGATCGCGGCGCTGGGCATCGACCTGCCGGTGATCAAGCCTGGCTCCGCGACGCAGCATCCGTTGTGCGACGTCGCGATGTACTTCGTCGATCCGCATCTCGGCCAGCCGGGCGAAGGGCGCGCCACCTACCTGTATGCCCACGCCCAGGCCGGGATGTTCCTGCCGCTCCTCGACGCCTCGAAGGTCTCGAACGGCAAGAGGCTGTACGGGCTGGTCGTCGAGGTCTGGACGAGTGACAGCCAGCGCTTCCAGTACGTCATCACGCACGTCCTTCGTCACGTTCAGGTCGCGACGGCGTTCGTCGCCCCGTTCGCGGTGACGAGCGAGCAGCTCTGGCTCCAGACGTCGGAGGGGATCGGCCCGCAGCCGAAGCTCCAGATCGTCGCCGAGCCGCTGACGTCGGCATCCGCCGACCCATCCGAGGCGCACCCGGTCCCCCACCCACGGGTCTGCTAGGCGGGTCTAGTTCGGGATGTTCGCCAGGATCGACTGGGCGGCGGCACCGGCCGCGTCGAGCAGCCCGGTCGGGAAGAGCCCCAGCAGGATCGTCAGCGCAGAGGCGGCGGCCATCCCGCCCCACAGCAGCGCGCCGTGGCGGATCGCCGGCGCGTCGCTCGCCGGGTCGCGCATGAACATGTAGACGATGACCCGCAGGTAGTAGAACGCGGCGACCGCGGCATTGAGGACCGTGAGCACGGCGAGGATGGTCAGGGGCCCTCCCGCCTCGATGGCGGCCAGGATGATGTTGGCCTTGGCGAAGAAGCCGGCCGTCGGCGGGATGCCGATGAGCGACAGCAGGAACAGCGTCATCAGGATGCCCAGGAGCGGCTCGCGTCGCCCCAGCCCGGCGAACGTCGCGAGACTCGATGTCACGCCGGCCCGCTTCTGGAGCGCGGCGATGACGGCGAACGCGCCGAGGTTCATGAACGCATAGGCGACGCCGTAGAACAGG
>DASYJV010000433.1:0-4211 GCA_035996105.1 Candidatus Limnocylindrales bacterium
GCCGATAGCTGCCGACCTGGAGGGCCGGGTGCCGACGCCGAAGCCACAACAGCGTTCGGTACGTCGACAGGACGGACGAAGGGTCGCCATCCTGGATGGCGACCGTCCGGGTCTCGATGTCCGGCGCCATCCGCAGCCAGGGCCGTGCCGCCGAGAACCCGCCGTTCGGTCCCCCGCCCCACGGCATCGGCGACCGCGCCTGGTCCCGGTTCCACCATGGCACGAGCCGCCGGATGAGGCGACCGCCACGCTTGGCGGGCGGATCGATGATCTCCGACCACGGCACGGGCACATCCCGGGCGCCGATCTCCTCCCCGTAGTAGAGGAATGGCGTGCCGCGCATGGTCAGGCTGAGGACGCCCGCGGCCCGAGCGATGGCGTCACTGGTCTCTGGATCCGCGTCGGGTGCCAGGCGTGACGCCTGCCGCGATTGGTCGTGGTTCGACAGCACGATCGTCGGCCAGCCCTCGGGACCGAAGCGTTGCTCGTGCTTCTCGCTGGCATCGGCGAAGCCGGCCGCCCGCCAATGCTGCCGGATGAGCTCGAAATCGAACACCAGGTGTCGCTGCGCGCTGAGCTTGACGGCGAGGACCGGGTCGGCCGAGAACAATTCGCCGACCGTCATCCGCTCCGGATAGGAATCGACCAGCGCGCGGAATTCGGCCAGGAAGTCGGCCAGCTCCGGCTGGTCCTTGTCATAGAGGTGCGTCTGTCGGGCGTAGGGGCGGCGGCCACGAAATCGGCGAGGGTTCGACAGCAGGTCAACGTGCTTGAAGAAGGCGTTGAAGACATCGAGCCGAAAGCCGTCCACGCCGCGCTCCAGCCAGCCGCGGACCATCGTGAGCATCGCTTCCCGGACGGCCGGGTTCCGCCAGTTCAGGTCGGGTTGTTCGGGGAGGAAGGTGTGCATGTAGAACTGCTTGCGCATCTCGTCCCAGGTCCAGGCCGAGCCGCCGAAGAACGATGCCCAGTTGTTGGGCTTGTGGATCCGGCCGACCTGGTCGGCCACCCCGTCACGCCACAGGTAGAAGTCGCCGTATGGACCTGCCGGATCCCGGCGTGATTCCTCGAACCAGCGATGTGCCGAGCTGGTGTGGTTCATCACCAGGTCGAGCACGACCCGGATCCCCCGGCGATGCGACTCGGCGACCAGCCGGTCGAAGTCGTCGAGGGTGCCGAACACGGGATCGATGGCGTCGTAATCGGAGACGTCGTAGCCAACGTCGAAGCCGGGCGATGGGTGGATCGGCGAGAGCCAGATGGCGTCGACACCGAGCGACCCTTCCGTACCGTCATTGAGGTAGTCGAGCTTGTCGATGAGCCCCGGGAGATCGCCCACGCCATCGGCGTTCGAATCCGCGAACGAGCGCGGGTAGACCTGGTACACGACCCCGCGCTGCCACCAGTCGTCGCCGAATGCGGCGCCGGCGATCGGCTGGGAGGCGCGCGCGTCGAGATCCCGCCTGGATGGTTTGGTGCGTCGCGGGGCCCTTGGCATCCGATCGCCAGTCCCTTCCTCATCGGTGCCGAGCGGGGGCCGCTCGATGCGCGTCTCAGCCTACGACATCGGCCGCCGCCACTCGCCATCTATACTCGCGCCGATGGGCAACGCCAGCGGCACCGAGTCCTGTGCCTGAGCCTGTCCGGCTCGGCGTCGTCGGCCTCGGGGCCGTGGCGCAGGCGGTCCACCTTCCCCTCCTCGACCGGCTTCGCGACCGATTCGTGGTCGCCGCGATCGCCGACCTCTCGCCGACGCTCGTCGAGGTCATCGGCGAGCGATATCGCGTACCGCCGATCGGTCGGTTCCCGAACCTTGACGCGCTGCTCGCCTCGAGCGAGATCGACGGGCTGCTGATCCTGACGTCCGGATCGCACGGTGCCGCGATCCTCGCGGGACTCGACCGCCGCGTCGGCGTCTTTGCCGAGAAGCCGCTGGCGTGGACGCTCGCCGAGGCCGACGCGATCGCGACCGCACTGGCCGCCGATCGAAGCCGAAGGCTCCAGGTCGGGTACATGAAGCTGTACGACCCGGCGGTCGTCGAAGGGCTGGCCGCCGCGGTCGATGTCGACCGCGTCGGACCCATCCGCTCGATCGAGGTCCGTGTCCTGCATCCCACGCCCGAGCGACAGCTTGCCCACGCGCGGCTGTTGCCTCCGGCGCCCGACGTCCCGCCCGAGATCGTCGCCCGGTTCCGCGACGAAGAGCTCCGGCTCCGGACGGCGGCGCTCGGTCCTGCGGCGGCGTCGCTCGGTCCGCTGTACACCAACATCGTGCTCGGCAGCATCGTCCACGACCTCGCGCTCATCCGGGCGTTCGCCGGCGACCCGACTGCGATCGACGCCGTCGACGTCTGGCCGGCCGACCGCTGGCCGCCGTCGGTCGCCGTCACTGGGCAGCTCCCGGGCGAGGCGACCTTCTCCATCCGCTGGCACTTCCTGCCGGACTATCCGGCCTATCGCGAGGAGGTCCGGGTCATCACCGAGAACGCCTCGATCGAGCTCGAGTTCCCGTCGCCCTATCTCCTCCACGCTCCGACCGATCTGCGCATCGCCGAGTCGAACGGGCCCGGCCGCCGCGACACCGAGTCCCGGTCGCCGGTCGAAGCGTTCGAGGAGGAGCTCCTGGCCTTCCATGCCCTCATCGTCGAGGGGAGCCCGCCAAAGGCCGGCGTGGTCGAAGGTCGCACGGACATCGTGACGTCGCAGCGGATCGTCGCCCGATACGCCGAGAGGGCCGGGGTCCCGATCGAGATCGAGGCGAGCGCTTGACCGAGCGAACGGTCGTCCACCTCGTCCCGCATACGCACTGGGACCGGGAGTGGTACGAGCCGTTCCAGACCTTCCGGATGCGCCTCGTCGAGCTGGTCGACCAGCTCCTCGATCGGATGGAACGCGATCCGCGTCTGCGGTTCACGCTTGACGGACAGGCAGCGACCGTCGATGACTATCTCGAGGTCCGGCCGGACGCCGAGCCGCTCATCCGGCGGCTCATCGCCGAGCGACGCCTGGCGATCGGGCCGTGGCAGATCCTGATGGACGAGTTCCTCGTCTCGGGCGAGACGATCATCCGCAACCTTGAGTTCGGCTGGGCTCGCGCCGAAGCGCTCGGTCGGGCGATGCCGGTCGGCTACCTCCCGGACATGTTCGGCCACATCGCCCAGATGCCCCAGATCCTCCAGCGTGCCGGGATCTCGCGCGCCGTGGTCTGGCGTGGCGTCCCGGAAGCTATCGACCGGGACACCTTCCGCTGGTCAGCGCCCGACGGATCGGCGGTGATCGCCGAATACCTGGTCGGTGGCTATGGCAACGGGGCGTACCTGTTCGATGTCCCCGATCTCCTCGCGTCAAAGCTGGTCGGGTATCGGGCGGCCAATGCCGGCTTCTACGGCGAACGTTCCCTCCTCGCGATGTACGGGACCGACCATGCGGTCCCCTCCCCCCGACTCGCCGACCTGGTCGAAGCCGTGAACCGGTCCGACAACGGCATCGAGGTGCGGCTCGAGACGCTGGCCGACTATGCCGCACGCGCCGAGGTCGACGATCGGCCGGCCGCGGCGTGGACCGGCGAGCTGCGGTCGGGGGCGCGGGCGAACATGCTGATGGGTGTCAGCTCGGCGCGGATCGACCTCAAGGCCGCATGCGGTCGAGTCGAGCGCCTGCTTGAACGGTATGCGGAGCCACTCACGGCCCTCCACGGCGGTCCGTGGCCGGAGCGACTCCTCGAGCTCGCGTGGCGCCGCGTCGTCGACAACTCCGCGCACGACTCGATCTGCGGCTGCTCGCACGACTCGGTCGTGGCGCAGGTCCTCAGCCGGTTCGCGGAGGCGGAGCAGATCGGACGAGGGATCCTCAACGACACCGCCCGCCGGATCGCGAGCGACATCCCGCTCGGCAGCTGGGGGATCATCAATCCGTCGCCCAGCGCGCGGACCGACCTGGTCGCCGTCGACGTGTCGGTCCCGGCTGGCGAGGAGGCCGCCTTCTCGGCGGCGGGCCGGCGGGTCATGACGCAGGAGCTGTCGCGGCGCGACCCCGTCATCGCCCGGATCCGGGTCCGTGGCGAGCAGATCCCCGAGCTGCTGCGCCGGCGGCGGCACGGTAGGGAGCTGTTCGGGCGCCAATTGAACGGCTCGCGCGTCGATCTCGATGGCGAGCTCCCGACCATCACCCTGCTGGTCGACGACATCGGTGAGCCACCGGAGCTCGACGTC
>DASYJV010000434.1:0-14329 GCA_035996105.1 Candidatus Limnocylindrales bacterium
CTCGACGTCTTCAGCCAGTCGGCGATCATGCTGCCACCCGAGGTGGGCGACCTCGTGGCGGTCCTTGATGTCGGGGCGTACGGCTTCACCGAATCGATGCCGCTCTTCCTGTCGCACCCGATCCCGCCCGAGGTCGCGGTCCGCGGCGGTCGGGCGCAGCTGATCCGGCCGAGACAGGATCCCGGGGAGTGGCTCAATCGCCAGACCATCCCGGCCTGGTAGACCCGGTCGAACCACCCGCGAAGCAGCTCGTGACACGCTGGCCGCCGGTTCCATTGATACGATGGCGGCTCCGCCCGTAGCTCAGTGGATAGAGCGACTGACTTCGGATCAGTAGGTCGGGGGTTCGAATCCCTCCGGGCGGGCCAGTGCGCAGCGCAGGGAGGATCGCCTCGTGGATGGGGACTTCTTTTCCGACGTCGAGGGACCGATCCCGTTCGGCGGACCGGGATCCACCGACTCGCTGAGCTTCAAGGCCTATGAGCCGGATCGCCTCGTGCTCGGCAAGCGCATGGAGGACCATCTCCGGCCGGGCGTCTGCTTCTGGCACTCCTTCGCCTGGCCGGGGACCGACATGTTCGGGTCCGGGACGATGGATCGGCCCTGGCTCGATGGCTCCACCGACGAGATGACCGCGGCGCGGCTGAAGATGGCCGTCGCCTTCGAGTTCTTCACCAAGCTCGGGACTCCCTTCTATTGCTTCCATGACCGGGATGTCGCGCCAGAAGGGGCGGGCTTCGCCGAGTTCCGCTCGAACCTCGACGCCCTCGTCGACGATGCGGCCGGCTACCAGGAGCGGACGGGCGTACGGCTCCTGTGGGGCACGGCCAACCTGTTCACCCACCCGCGCTACCAGGCGGGTGCGGCCACCAACCCGGACCCCGAGGTGTTCGCCTTTGCCGCGGCGCAGGTCAAGCACATGCTCGAGATCACCAAGCGGCTCGGTGGCGAGAACTACGTCCTGTGGGGCGGTCGCGAGGGATACGACACCCTGCTCAACACGGACCTCAAGCGGGAGGGGGCCCAGCTGGCGCGCTTCCTGCACCTCGTGGCCGACCACAAACGGCGGATCGGGTTCGACGGCCAGCTGCTCATCGAGCCGAAGCCGATGGAGCCGACCAAGCACCAGTACGACTACGACGTTGCGACCGTGCACGGCTTCCTGGTCAAGCACGGGCTCGATGGGGAGTACGGCGTCAACATCGAGGCCAACCACGCGACGCTCGCCGGCCACAGCTTCCATCACGAGGTGGCGTTCGCCGTCGCCAACGGCGTCCTCGGCAGCATCGACGCCAACCGGGGCGACCCGCAGAACGGCTGGGACACCGATCAGTTCCCCAACTCGGTCGAGGATCTGGCGCTCCCCCTGTACGAGATCCTGCTCCACGGTGGCATCGCCCCAGGTGGCTTCAATTTCGACGCGAAGCTCCGTCGCCAGAGCACCGACCGGACCGACCTCTTCCATGCCCACATCGGCGCCCTCGACACGCTCGCCCGGGCGCTGCTGGTCGCCGCTGACCTCGTCGAACGTGGCGAGCTGGCCGATCTGAAGGGACAGCGTTACGCCGGCTGGGAGGATCGGCTCGGCGCAGCGATCCTCGACGGCTCCGAAACGCTCGAGACGCTCGAGGCCAAGGTCGCGGCCGGCACCATCGATCCCCGACCGGTGTCCGGTCACCAGGAGCTCCTCGAGAACGTGGTGAACCGTTCGATCTGGGCAGCCGAACCGGGACGGGTGAAGACGGGCGCCGGCCGCTGATCCGATGCCGCACGTCATCGGCATCGACGTCTCGACCACCGCGACCAAAGCTGTCCTGATCGACGAGACCGGGACGGTCCGGGGGGTCGGGACGACGGACTACGGGTTCGAGGTCCCGCGGCCGCTCTGGAGCGAACAGTCGCCGGCGCTGTGGTGGGACGGGGCCGTCGCCTCGATCCGATCCGTCCTGGCCAGCACGGGCGTCGCCGGCGGGGACATCGCCGCGATCGGCCTGACCGGCCAGATGCACGGTCTCGTCCTGCTCGATGGCGCGGGCGAGGTCCTCCGGCCGGCGATCCTCTGGAACGACCAGCGGACCGGCGCCGAATGCGATGTCATCCGCCACGCCGTCGGCGCGGAGCGGCTGATCGAGCTGACCGGGAACGACGCCTTGACCGGGTTCACCGCGCCCAAGCTCGTCTGGGTCCGCGACCACGAGCCAGCGGTCTGGGCGCAGGTCGCGCACGTCCTGCTCCCCAAGGACTATGTCCGGTTGCGGCTGACCGGGGAGTACGCGCTGGACAAGGCGGACGGGAGCGGGACGATCCTGTTCGATCTCGGGGCTCGTCGATGGTCGCCGGAGGTTCTCGGGGCGTTGGCGATCGATCCCGACTGGCTGCCCCGGACGTTCGAAGGTCCCGAGGTCACCGGCGCGGTGACCGCCGCGGCCGCTGCCGCGACGGGTCTCCGTGCCGGCACCCCGGTCGTCGCCGGTGGCGGCGATCAGGCCGCCAATGCCGTCGGCGTTGGCGTCATCGATCCTGGGACGGTGGCGCTGTCACTCGGCACGTCGGGGGTCGTGTTCGCCGCAACGGACCGGCCGATCCACGAGCCACGCGGCGTCGTCCACGCCTTCTGTCATGCCGTACCCGAGCGGTGGCACATGATGTCGGTGATGCTGTCGGCGGCCGGCAGCCTGCGCTGGTTCAGGGACACGCTCGCTCCGGGCGAGGACTTCGGGGCATTGGTCGAGGCGGCCGCCGAGGTCCCGACGGGAAGCGACGGCCTGCTCTTCCTCCCCTATCTCAGCGGGGAACGAAGCCCGTATCCGGATCCGCTCGCCCGGGGAGCGTTCATCGGGCTGACCCTGCGCCACGATCGGCGACACATGACTCGCGCCCTGCTGGAGGGCGTCGCATTCGGGTTGCGCGACGGACTCGACCTGATGACGGCGGCCGGAACGCCGGTCCCGAGCCAGATCCGCGCATCCGGTGGCGGGACCACGAGCCGGCTGTGGCGGCAGATCCTGGCCGATGTCCTCGACGCGGAGATCGCGACCGTGGACACCGTCGAAGGGGCAGCCTACGGCGCCGGGCTGCTGGCGTCGGTCGCGGCCGGGTGGTTCGGATCTGCCGGGGAAGCCGCGACGGCCACGGTCCACGCGACCCCGGTCGCGACGCCCGGACCGGATCTCGCCCGGTATCGCGAGCTGCATGCGACGTACCGTGGCCTCTATCCCGCGTTGTCACCGACGTTCGATCGTCTGGCCGGCTGATGCGGCACGCGTCGTGACCGAGACGGGAGGCCAGCCTGTCCCGATCGAGTTCATCGAGCTGCGCAACCGGAACGGGCTTCGGGCCAGGCTGACGAACCACGGCGCGCGGCTGGTCGAGCTGTGGTGCCCGGGCGCTGATGGATCGCTCGGGGACGTCGTCCTCGGGTTCGACACGATCGAGGAGTACGCCGCCCTAGCCTCTCTCTACGTCGGCTGCACGGTGGGGCGCGTCGCGAACCGCATCGCCGACAGTCGGTTCAGCCTCGACGGCGTCACCTACGAGCTCGAGCCGAACGACCCGCCGAACCACCTGCACGGCGGTGGCGCGCGCAGCTTCGACAAGCGATCGTGGAGCATCTCCAAGGACCCGCCGCTTGCCAACGCCGTGTCGTTCCGGCTCACCAGCCCCCATCTCGAGGAGGGTTATCCCGGGACGATCCGGGCGAGGGTCACCTACGCCCTCGACGACGCCGACACGCTGACCATCGTGTTCGAAGCCGAGACGGACCGGCGCACCCCGATCAACCTGACGAACCACGCGTACTGGAACCTGTCCGGCGGCCGCTCAGGCGCCCGAGGGATCCTGGATCACCAGCTCTTCGTCCCGGCCAGCCGCTTTACGCCGGTGCGGGATGACCTGATCCCCACCGGCATGATCGCATCGGTCGTCGGCACACCACTCGATCTCCGGTCGCCGACCGTCGTGGGCGCCCGGATCGGCGACCTGGCGGGAGGCTCGACGCAGGGGTACGACCACAACCTCGTCATCGACGAAGCACCGAGGTCGGACGGCAGCCCGCGGTTGGTCGCTCGGCTGGAGGACCCCAGCGCCGGCCGGGTCCTCGACGTCTTCTCGACCCAGCCCGGGCTCCAGGTCTATTCCGGCCAGCGGCTCCCGCGGGTGGCGGGCAAGCATGGCGCGACCTACGGGCCGTACGCCGGCCTGTGTCTGGAAGCACAGGGCTTTCCGAACGCGGTGAATGAGGGGGCATTCCCGTCGATCCTCGTCGAGCCCGGGGTCCCATATCGGGAGGTCCAGGCATATCGGCTTGGGACGACGCGGCCCGGCCGATGAGCCGGCCGCCGGATCGGTCGTACCGTATGCGGCACCGATGCCAGCAAGCCCCGCGATGACGCCCCGCTCCCCGCTCGTCGAGACGGCGTTGTCGGCCGCCATCGTGGCCGCCAAGACGGCGACCATCGGGTTCGCCATCGACGCCTTCGTCAATGCCGATTCGCCGCGGCTGCGCGGCAAGGTGATCCGGACGCGGGCGATCGCCTACGTCGGGGCGCTGTTCGTCGTCCCGGTCCTCTGGGGCCTCCTCCCCGCGAAGAGTCGGTACCCGCGCGCGCTCGACCTCGCCGTCTCGGTCCCGCTCCTGCTCGACGCGGGCGGCAACGCCCTTGGCCTCTACGAATCGGCGCACATCGACGATGTCGTGCACGTGGCCAACTCGGCCATCGTGAGCGGTGTCGCCGGTGCCCTCATCGCGCCGCGCGTCGATGAACGCTGGCAGGCCGCGCTCGCCGGGGCCGGCGTCTCGATCGTCGGGGAAAGCGCCTGGGAGGTCCTCGAATACGGGGCGATGCGGCTGGGTGCCAAGGGGATGGATCTCACCTACGACGACACGATCGCAGACATCGCCGAGGGGTTCGTCGGGGCCGCCCTCGGGGCGCTGTTCACCCTGACGCGCGTGCCGCGCGCTCGACATGAGCGGCAGCAGACGGGCTGGCGTGGCACGCTCGGTCTTCGCCGGCGACGGCCGAACTGAGCGGGTGACGAGCGACCTCCGGCTGACCTATCTCGGTCACGCGACCGTCCTGATCGAACTGGATGGTGTCCGGATCGTGACCGATCCCTTGCTCGTCGACCGGCTGGGCCCGCTCCGGCGCGCCGGGCCGACCCCCGACCCGGCCGCGATCGGCGATGTCGACGCGATCCTCATCTCGCATGGCCACCCCGACCATTTCCACCGGGCGTCACTGCGGGCGCTTCATGGCCACCCCCTCGTCGTCGTTCCGGGCGGTCTCGGCGCTCGCGCTGCGCGCCAGGGCCGGCGCGTGCAGGAGGTGACAGCCGACGACTCCGTTCAGGTCGGGGCGGTGCGCGTGACCGCGGTCCCTGCTCGACACGGTCGCTGGCCGCTCCACCCGGACGTGCGCCCGCTCGGCTTCGTCATCGAGGGCTCGACGAGCGTCTACTTCGCCGGAGATACGGCGATCCATCCCGGGATGGCGCGCCTCGCGGGTCGCGCAACGGTCGCGCTCCTGCCGGTCGGACGCTGGGGTCCGCCCCGGGGCCCGGACCGATTGACGCCTTCGACGGCCGTCGAGGCGGCCGGGCTGGTCGGGGCCACGACCGTGGTGCCGATCCACTGGGGGACCCTCCACCTCCCGGGGTTCGCAGGCGGGCGCTGGGGCTGGGGCTCGTTCGCGGCCGGTGACGCGTTCGCGGCCGAGGCCGCCGCCCGCGCACCCGGGCTCGATGTTCGCGTCCTCCGACCCGGAGAGAGCACCGAGATCCGCACCTGAGAGGGATCTGCAAGACGACCGGCGAAGGCAGTGGCAGGCCCGGCGGCGGGGTGGGTCATGCTGCTCGCATGCTTCGATTCTTCCTGCTCCGGTTCCTGCCCCGACGACTCCTCCCGGTCCTGCTCGTCGTGGAGGCCGTCCGCTTCATCCAAGGGTGGCGCACCCGCAACAAGCCACCGGTGGCTCCGCCGGCCGGTCGACGCGCCCGCGTCATCGAGGTTCGCGAGCCCACCGTTCCGGGGCAGGCCTGGACGGACCGGGCCAGCTGAGGGTCCCGCTGGCGCCCTAGCAACGACCGCTGCGACGCGGTCGGCGTACCCTCGGGTGCGATGGAAACCCGATACGAGGTGGATCGGATCCCGATCGGGCGTCGCCGTGATCGGCGGGTCCCGACCCTCGTCGTCGCGCTCGCGGTCCTCCTTGCGGTCCTCCTCGTGAAGCCATGGGTCGGGCCGTCAGCCTCACCATCGCTCGGCCCGGCGCGTCCTGATCCGACCCCCGTCGCCGATGCGGGCCCCCTCGAGCCCGGCGTCCCGCGAGCGAGCGGATGGCCCGCCGCTGCCACGCCCGCCCGTTTCGATGCCACCGCCGCCACCCAGGCCGAGACCGCCATCGGGCGGCTGAGCGCGTATTCCGGGACCTGGGGCGTCGGCAACAGCGGCGTCGGCCCCAGGCTGCTCCGCGATGAGCCGTGGATGGACTGGGCCGCCGTCACGCCGGAAGCCGCGGGCGATGCGCCGAGCCATGTCGGCACCTGGCCAGGGACGCCGGTGTGCGAGGGTCTGGCCACGATCTACGACCGGCCATCGCTCGTCGCGATCACGGTACCGTCGGAGGCCGTCCCGGATTGGCGCGTGGCGGGCTGGTGGACCGACGGTGCGAACGTGGCTCCACTCACAGGGTCGATCCGGCAGGTCTCGCCAGCCGGCGATCGTGGGGTCAGCTATCTCGAGCGGACCGACCGCGCGCCATGGCCGGCAGGCAGGTACGAGTTCCACGTCATCACCGGAGCCACGACCGTCTCGTTGACGATCTGCCTCACCCGGCGCGGCTGATGCGGAACCACGCGATGGTCGCCTTCGTCTCCGCGGCACGGACCAGCCCGATACCGGGCGGCAGCGAGATGCAGGTGATCAGATGTCCCAGACAGCACGGACGGTCGGCGCGGCGGCGCTCGGCGCGTTCATCGTGGCCGTCGCGGCCCTCTCCGTTCGGCCCGGCCCGGTGTCCGGAGCGCCCGTGACGCCGCCCGGCGCCGCCGACCACACCATCACCGTCTCGGCCAGCGGGAAGGTGACGATCGTCCCCGACGTGGCGCGCATCAACCTCGGGGTCACCGTCACGAAGTCCACGGTCAAGGCGGCACGCGCCGCCGGCGCGACGTCGATGACCGCGATCATCGCCGCGCTCAAGGGCCTGGGCATCGCCGACGCCGACATCCAGACGACGGGCATCAGCCTCTACCCGCAGTACGGCAACGGTTCGACCCCGCGGATCGTGGGCTACCAGATCTCCGAGCAGCTCCAGGTGACCGTACGCGACCTGGACAAGGCCGGCGATGTCGTCGACGTCGCGACCGCCAGGGGCGCGACCGATGTCAACGGGATCTCGTTCGAGCCGTCCGACCCGGTGAAGCCGCAGAACGACGCTCGCGCCGCCGCCGTCGCCGCCGCGCGGGTGAGTGCCCAGGCCATGGCGGACGCGGCCCACGTCAGCCTGGGAGCGGTCGTCTCGATCACCGACGCGACCCCGCCGCCGCCCATCCTCTACGGCTATGGCCCGATGAGGGCCTCCGCACCCCTCGCGGACGTGGCGACCCCGGTCCAGCCCGGCAGCCAGGACCTCAACGCGACCGTGACCGTGGTGTTCTCGATCGGGTGATCGTCGGACGCGAGCGACCAGCCGCGTCGTACCCTCTCGCGATGCGACCGATCGGGCAGGCATGGGCGGCCTTCACGGCAGGCCCCGAATACCCCGCCGGGCCCGGGGACCTGCGGACGGTGGAACTCGGCGGTCTTCGCCTGCCGGTCCGTGCGAGCGTGGCCATCGCGGTGGTCACGTTCGCCCTCTTGTTCGACCGGACGGGGACGTTCATCCCGCGCGAGATCAACGACGCCGGACGGACACCGGCGACCCTGCTCGCCGTCGCGGTCGAGCGGTTGGTCCTGTTCGGACTGGTGCCGCTGTTTGTCGTCCTCTTCACGTTCCACGATCGACCGTCGCGCTACGGTCTGACCCTGGGCGACTGGCGCTGGGGCGCCGCGCTCGCAACGGCCGGCTGCGTGCTCATGACCCCGGTCGTCCTCTGGTTCGCGACGCTCCCGGAGGCGCGCGTGTTCTACGCGCAGGACGCGGCGCCGATCGGCCAGCTGCTGGTCACCAACGGTCTCGACCTGGGCGCCTCGGAGTTCCTGTTCCGCGGTTTCCTCATGCTCACGCTGGTCCGCGTCATCGGTCCGTTCGGCGTCCTGGTCGCGACCATGCCGTTCGTCTTCGCCCATTTCGGCAAGCCCGAGCTGGAACTCTTCTCGACGCTCGTCGGCGGCCTGATCTACGGCTGGGTCACGTGGCGCACGAGGTCGATCGTGTGGGGCGCGATCGCCCACGTCTACATCGTGGTCCTCGTCACCCTCGCCGCCGCGGCCCCGGCCTGACAACGGCCTTAGGAGCGGGCTGCCCGGGCGACCGCCGAGTCCCGATCGACCTCGATGTCGTGGCGCCTGGCCGCGGCCAGGATCAGCCTCGCCGCCGCGTACCGGGCACTCTTGCTCTCGAAGTCGGTCGCGTCGAAACGGTCGACGGCTGTGCGCACGTGCGCGCGGTCATGGATCGGCAGATGCCGCTCTCCGGCATGGTCGACGTAGGCGAAGGAGCTGTCGCGCAATCGGGCGCGGGCGTCTGGGTCGAGCTCGGCCATCGGCGGCTCCTTCAACGGTTCGGAGACGGATGCTCGCCCCGGGAACGTCGAAGCCGCTCCGGTCGGTGACGGGAGCGGCTATCGGGTGTGTTGCGAACGTGGCCGCGCCGCGTCGGGGTCAGGCTTTCGCGCCCCAGCGACGCACCTCGGCGTCGATGTCGAGCGGCAGGATGGCACCGTGCTCCTCGTGGTCGCCCCACGCCTCGCGCGGGACACGCCACATGATCTCGAACTCGTTGCCATCCGGGTCCGAGCCATAGAGCGACTTCGAGACACCATGGTCGGAGGCGCCACCGAGGGCGCCCGCGCTGGCGAGGATCTCCGAGGCGTTGGCAAGGTCCTCGATGGTCGGCTCCTCCCAGGCGAGGTGGTAGAGCCCGGTCGAGCCCCGCGGGGCCCGTGGGGCACCCGGACCGACCGAGAAGAGGCCAAGGTCGTGATGGTTGTCGCCCCCGGCGGCCCGCATGAAGATCGCCTGGCCGCCGAACTCGTTGGCGACGACTTCGAACCCGAAGATCCGTCCGTAGAACGCCGCGGACGCCGAGGCGTCACGAACGAACAGGACAGCATGGTTGAGACGCGCGACCGGGATGGGCATGGCAGGAGTGTGCACGGCTGACGCCGATTCGCAACCCGGCACCGGGCGTCGGGCGGGCCGCACAGGCGCTATCCTGTCCGCCGACCCCACGTGTCACCGCGGATCGTCCATCCGCGGCCCCATCCCGCGAGCAAGTCAAGGTGGTACCCATGAAGGTCGGTGTGGCCAAGGAGACAGCGCCCGGAGAACGGCGTGTCGCCCTGGTACCCGAGGTGCTCGGCAAGCTGAAGGCGGCCGGGCTCGAGATCCTGGTGGAACGCGGCGCGGGTGCGGGTTCCTCGATCCCGGATGGCGCGTACGAGGAGGCCGGCGCGACGATCGTCTC
Source organism: Candidatus Limnocylindrales bacterium (assembly GCA_035996105.1). GTDB lineage: Bacteria > Chloroflexota > Limnocylindria > Limnocylindrales > CSP1-4 > SPCO01. The sequence continues at coordinate 9,627 of DASYJV010000434.1, forward strand.
GACCGACGACCTGTATCGCGATGCGGACGCGATCCTGCGGGTCGCCAGGCCCTCCCAGAGCGAGATCGGAAAGCACCGCAAGGGTCAGGTCGTATTGGGGCTGCTCTCGCCCCTCATCGATCCGAAGACGGCCAAGGCGCTCGCCGACCGCGGCGTGACGGCGATCAGTCTCGATGCGATCCCGCGCACGCTGTCCCGCGCCCAGACCATGGATGCCCTCTCGTCGCAGGCCAACGTCGGGGGCTACAAGGCGGTCCTCATCGCGGCCAACGCCTATGGCCGTTACTTCCCGCTGCTGACGACCGCGGCGGGCACGGCCAAGCCGGCCAATGTCCTGATCCTCGGGATCGGCGTGGCGGGCCTCCAGGCGATCGGGACGGCACGACGGCTCGGGGCCGTCGTGAAGGCCTACGACGTCCGACCCGAGACGCGCGAGCAGGCCGAGAGCCTTGGCGCGCAGTTCGTGAAGCTCAAGACGCAGATCGACGCGACCGGCACCGGCGGCTACGCGCGCGAGCTGACCCCGGAGGAGCGGGCCTCGCAGCAGGCCGAGCTCAATGAGGTCATCGGTGGCATGGACATCGTCATCACGACGGCCCAGGTCCCGGGCCGCAAGCCACCGCTCCTGGTCACCGCCGAGGCGATCGGGCTGATGAAGTCGGGCTCGGTCATCATCGACATGGCGGCCTCGACACTCGGTGGCAACGTCGAGCTGAGCAAGGCCGGCGAGACGGTCGAATCGCCCAATGGCGTCACCATCATCGCGCCCGACAACCTGCCGGCCTCGATGCCGGCGGGGGCGTCGGCGTTCTACGCCCGCAACATCTCGGCCCTGCTGCTCGGGCTGGTGAAGGATGGGAACCTGCATCTCGACTTCGAGGACGAGGTGACCAGGTCGACCGTCATCAGCCACGACGGCTCGATCGTGTCCGATGCCGTCAAGAAGCTGCTCGAGCCGAACGCGGGAGGCCAGGCGTGACCTTCGACGAGATCAACGGGCTGATCCAGGCGCTGACCGTCTTCCTGCTCGCGATCCTCGTCGGGATCGCCGTCATCAGCAAGGTGCCCGCGACCCTCCACACCCCGCTGATGTCGGGCGCGAACTCGATCCATGGGATCGTCCTGGTCGGCGCCATGTTGATCGCCGCCAACGCCACGGACCTGGTGAGTCAGCTCCTGTCGCTGATCGCCGTCGCGTTCGCGACGATGAACGTCGTCGGTGGCTACGTCGTCACCGACCGCATGCTGCAGATGTTCCGCAAGAAGCCGGTCGCGCCAAAGCCGGCGACCGACGACGCGGAGACAGCGTCGTGACGGCACTCCAGATCGTCGAGATCCTCGTCCGGATCGCCTGGCTCGTCGGAGCGGTCGGCTTCGTCATCGGGCTGTCGAGGATGAACTCCCCCGCCACGGCTCGCAACGGCAACCTCGTATCGGCGGGCGGGATGGCCGTCGCCATCGCCGCCACGGCGGTCCTGATCCTCGTCGGCCAGGCTTCGGGCGACGGCATCAGGCCCAGCGCGTGGCTGATCATCGTCATCGGCATCGCGCTTGGCGGGGGCCTGGGGCTGTACACCGCGCGGAACGTGAAGATGACCGCGATGCCCCAATTGGTGTCGCTGTTCAACGCGGTCGGCGGCGGCGCGGCAGCCCTCATCGCGATCGACGACTACCTCGGGCTCGCGGCCGGCAGCTCGGTCCGGATCGACGAGCACGTCTTCATCGTGCTCGACATCATCATCGGCTCGATCACCTTCACCGGCTCGATCATCGCCTCCGGGAAGCTCCAGGGCCTCATCCCCGGCAAGCCGATCATCGTGCCCGGCGGTCAGCTCGTGACGCTGGCCCTGGCTGCGGTCGCCGTGATCGGCGCGTTGTTCCTGTTCGTGACCGGGTCGCCAAGCCTCCCTGTGATGACGCTCATCCTCGCCGCGGCGCTCATCTTCGGGGTGACGATGACCCTGCCGATCGGCGGCGCGGACATGCCCGTCGTGATCTCGCTCCTGAACTCGTTCACGGGCACGGCCGTGGCGATGGCCGGCTTCGTCATCAACAACCCGGTGCTGATCATCGCGGGCGCCCTCGTCGGCGCGTCCGGCGCCATCCTGACCAAGCTGATGGCCGACGCGATGAACCGCTCGGTGATGAACATCATGATCGGCGGGTTCGGCGGCGGCGACGATACGGCGGGCGCGGCCATCGGTCCGGGCGGCTCGGTCCGCTCGATCGGGGCGGACGACGTCGCGATCCAGCTCGCCTACGCCCAGCACGTCATCATCGTCCCCGGCTACGGACTCGCCGTGGCCCAGGCCCAGCACGCCGTCCGTGAGCTGGCCGAGCTCCTCGAGGATCGCGGGGTCGATGTCAAGTACGCCATCCACCCCGTCGCCGGTCGGATGCCCGGGCACATGAACGTCCTTCTCGCCGAGGCCAACGTGCCGTATCCCCAGCTCAAGGAGATGGACGACATCAATCCCGAGTTCGCCCGGGCCGATGTCGCGCTGGTGATCGGCGCCAACGACGTCACGAACCCGGCCGCACGCCGACCCGGCTCGCCCGTGTCAGGGATGCCGATCCTCGACGTTGACCAGGCGAAGTCGATCGTCGTGATCAAGCGCTCGATGGGCAAGGGCTACGCCGGCATCGACAACGAGCTGTACACGAACGAGAAGACGGGGATGCTCTTCGCCGACGCGAAGGACGGTCTCGCCGCGCTCACGGCGGCGGTCAAGGCGCTCTAGGGGACGCCGCGAGCGTCCTACGCGGACGGCACCACGGCGGCGGTCTGCGGGACGGTGTGGATGTCGCGCATCTTGAGCGGGGCGAGCGTCCCAAGCCCCTGGGCGACCACGATCGCATCGTCGCCGGACTGCAGCACGAAGTCGGCGGCCGGGTTGACGAACGCGCGCCCGCCTCGGTTCACCGACAGGAGCGTGGCCCGGTGCTCGCTGCGAAGGCGACTCGAGACATCGTCGATGGTCAGCCCGAGGTAATCGTCGGGCAGCGTGATCCGGTACAGCTCCGAGCCTTCGCCGCCCGACACGATGTCGGTGACGATGGCCGACAGACCCGGGTAGAGGGCCGATCGCGCGAGCAGACGTGAGGCGACCTTGGACGTCACCAGCAGCTCGTGCACCTCGGCGCGCTGGAAGTGGGCCTCGTGCCTGGGGTTATTGACCTCGGCCACGGTGCGCACCGTCGGCGCGATGGACCGGATGGCCATGATCGTCAGGATCGAGTGCATATCGGATTCATCCGAGCCGTCGGCCGGGAAGATGAGGGCCGACGCCGCGTCTGCGATCCCGGCCCGTTCGAGGTCCTCCGCCACGGTCGCGTCGCCCCGCACGAAGTAGACCCCGGAGCCGGCCGGGTTCTTGTCCATCGCGGCGAGGACCACGACCTTCTGCTTGTAGTCGTCACCGCGCAGCTCATCGATGAGATCGCGGGCGGTGCTGTTCCAGCCGCACACGACGATGTGGTCCTGGTGGCCGGACGCACCCAACCCCTGACCCTCCTTCAGCAGGAAATCGATGACCACCGCGACCAGCGCGCCCGTGATCATGCCGAGCATGGCGACGCCGAACAGGATAAGCAACCAGCTGACGACGCGTCCTCCGGGCGAGGTCACGAAGGCCGAGTCGCCCGCGCCAAGGACCGTGGCGATCCCCCAGTTGAATGAGTCGAACAGCGACTCGACGCGCAGTGGCTTCTCGAGGAACGTGATGAGGATGGCGGCGATCAGGACGACGGCCACGATGCCTTCGATGAGCGAGATGAAGAAGCGCCGGTCGAGCTGGCCCCCGACGCGCCGGATATGCCAGGCGACTCGACGGATCAGCGGGCTGGCGAGGACGGGGATCGGGACGGGGAGCTTCGGCATCGCGCCGATCGTGCCACATCCGCTCGGCTGACATCGACGGGCCTTGGCTAGCCGACCGGGTCCACCAGCTCGATCCGGATCCGCTTGTTGATCCGGCCCTTCGACTCGTAGCCGGTCACCCGGATGCCACCGACTTCCCGGGTATTTGCCACGTGGGTACCGCCGTCGGCCTGCAGGTCGAGGCCGACGATCTCGACCGTCCGGATCTCCTCGATCCCCGCTGGGAGGAGGTTGACCTTGGTCCGGATGAGGTCAGGGATGGCGAACGCCTCGGCACGAGGCAGGACGGCGACCCGGATGTCGCGGGCGGCGGCCAGCTCGGCGTTCACGGTCGATTCGATGGCGGCCACGAGATCGCCCGACATCCGCTCGAACTCGAAGTCCATCCGGCCTGACCCGGGCTCCATGTTGCCACCGGTCACGAGCGCCCCGTAGTCACGCCAGACGACGCCGCACAGGGCATGGAGCGCGGTGTGGGTGCGCATCAGCGCCAGCCGGCGTGCCCAGTCGAGGTCGACCCGCACGAGATCGCCGACCGACGGCGGATCGCTCGCGTCGGGTTCGAGCTCGTGGACGATCTCCCCGCCGGCCTTGCGCGCCCCGCGGATGGTCCAGCGCCGCTCGTCGGCGGCCCTGATGACGAGCCCGCGGTCGGACGGCTGGCCGCCGCCGCCCGGGTAGAAGGTCGTGCGGTCGAGGACGAGCGTCGTCGGCTCCCCGAACTCGACCGCGACGACGCGGGCCTCCGCGGTCCGCGCGTAGGCGTCGCTATAGCAGAGCTGTTCGCCAGCCGGCGTCATCGCAGCCTCACCTAGTTATTGGG
>DASYJV010000435.1:0-12259 GCA_035996105.1 Candidatus Limnocylindrales bacterium
GGAGTCGCGGTAGCCCAGATTCTCCCACTCGGTGACGCCCAGGACGCCCATCGCGCGCTCGAGCTCGCCGGCGCGGATCTCGCCCAGCCGTCGGTGGTTGTCCGGCGTGTCCATGTCGGGCACGACGATCTCACCGAGCTCGCCCCGGGTGCAGGTGACAAGGACGACGCGGTGGCCGGCTTCGATGACCTTGGCCATCGCGCCGCCGGTCCCGATCGTCTCGTCGTCGGGGTGGGCGTGGATGGTCATCAGGGTCGGCCGGTGGTCGCGCGTCTGCTCGCTCATGGCTCCGATGCTACCGCACGCGGTACTTTCAGGGCGTGTCGAGAGCCTCGGGGCGGAGCCAGTATCCGGGGCATGATCGACCGGATCCCGCGGCGTCTTCGGGTCGCCTTCGCGCGGGCGGACGCGGCGACGCGACCGACCGGCGCGTCCACCGAGGATGACCCCACGGAGGTCGATTTCGTCGCCTATGGTGAGGACTGCATCCTGTTCGGCCGGACGGTCCTCGATGGCGATCGGCTGTCCGACATGCTCAACGAGCACGACGAGTACGTGCTCGCCGGTGTCACCGTCGAGCGCTTCGATGGCGGCGCCCCGATGGCCGTCGACGAGTTCGTGGTCAACCGCGACGAGATCGTCATGGTCCACGCGTCCGGTCCGCGTGGCAACGCGGGTCGCCGGCACAGCACGTCGCTCCAGCACCTGGCCATCAAGATGGGTCGCTACAAGGTCCGCGGCTTCTATCACGCGGTACCCGGGACTGACCCCGTCGCCTCGATCCGGCGTCGCCGGGTGATGGTCCCGCTCACCGACGTGCGCATCGAGTACACCATCGGCCACGAGCCGCGCGAGGTCCGCGCCGAGGCCGTGATCCTGAACCGCGAGCAGATCGACTGGATGGAGGCGATCGAGCCCGACCGCGCGGAGTTCCCCCTCGCCCCGACGCGCGTCGCGTCCGCGAACCAGAGCGCTCCCGACCCTGGCTAGACCCCGGCCCGCTACCATCGGGCGACCATGGCCGCCCACCCTGCCCCACTCGCGGGCCCGCTGGCGGGTCTCCGTGTCATCGACTGCTCGACGGTCCTCGCCGGCCCGTATTGCACGATGCTGCTCGGAGACCTCGGCGCGGAGGTGGTCAAGGTGGAGCCACCCGAGGGTGACGCGACACGCGGCTGGGGACCGCCCTGGATCGGCGGGGTCGACTTCGCCGACGCGGCTTCCGGCACCGGCCACGAGCGGACCGCCGCGTATTACCTCGCGGTCAACCGGAACAAACGCGGTCTGCGACTCGACCTCAAGACGGTCGAGGGCGCCGCGATCCTGCGCGAGCTGCTCCAGGACGCGGATGTGCTCGTCGAGAACTTCCGGGCCGGTGGCTTCGCCCGGCTCGGGTTCGACGAGGCCACGCTGCAGGACCTGAACCCGGCGCTCGTCCACGTGGCGATCTCCGGCTATGGCCCGACCGGCCCGGCCGCGGACCGACCCGGCTACGACTTCGTGATCCAGGCGGCGAGCGGTCTGATGTCGATCACCGGGGCCCCCGACGCTGACGGCGGGGAGCCGACCAAGGTCGGTGTCGCCATCACCGACGTCGTGTCGGGGATGCTTGGCGCGGTCGCCGTCCTCGGGGCGCTCGTCGGGCGCGAGCGCGTCTCCGGACCGGCGCCCGGCCGAGGCCAGCGGATCGATCTCTCGTTGCTCGGCGCGACGCTCGCCAGTCTGGTCAACCAGGCCCAGAACACGTTCGCCACCGGGGTCGCCCCCGGACGGCTCGGCAACGCCCACCCCAACATCGTTCCATACGAGACGTTCGCGACCGCCGACGGCGCGATCGCCATCGCGGTCGGCTCGGAACGGCAGTGGCCGCGACTGTGTGACGCGCTCGGGCTCCCCGACCTCGCCACCGACCGGCGGTTCGGCACGAACGGCGATCGGGTCGACCGAAGGGGCGAGCTGCGCCCGGTCCTCGCTAGGCGGTTCGCGATGCGCTCCACGGCCGAGTGGCGACAGGCCCTGGACGGCGCCCAGGTCCCGAACGGGCCGATCAACGACATCGCCGAGGCCTTCGCTGCGCCCGAGGCGGTCGCCCTCGGGATGACCGTCGAGCAGGAGCACCCGGTCTGGGGCGTGATCCGCCAGGTCGGCATCCCGTTCAGCCTGTCGGTCACGCCCGCCTCGATCCGGACCGCGCCGCCGACGCTCGGCCAGGACAGCGAGGCGATCCTGTCCGAGCTCGGCTACGACCCCGCGGCGATCGCCGACCTGCGGGCGCGCGGCGTCATCTGACCGGCGCCGGGCCGCTGCTAGACTCGGCGGGTCCGTTCACCGATCCGCTGGAGGCACCCGAATGACCGACGACCGCGAGCGCTGGGCGCTGATCCTTGGCGGATCGTCCGGGATGGGCGAGGCCACGGCCGTCGCGCTCGCCAAGGCGGGCTACAACATCTGCGGCATCCATCTCGACTTCCGGGCCGCGATCGCCCATGTCGAGGAGGTCAAGGCCCGGATCGAGGGTCACGGGGTCCAGGCGCTCTATATCAACATGAATGCGGCCGATGACGAGAAGCGTGCCGTCGCGCTCGCGACGCTGCGCGAACGGTTCGACGCCTCCCAGGCCACCGGTCGCCACCCGTATGTCCGGGTCGTCATGCATTCGCTGGCCTTCGGGTCGCTCGTGCCATACATCAGCGACGACCCCAAGGGCGCGGTCGACCGCAAGAAGATGGAGATGACCCAGGACGTGATGGCCAACAGCCTCGTCTACTGGGTCCAGGACCTCTATCGCGGCGGATTCCTCGAGCAGGGCTCGAAGATCTACGCGATGACGTCGGAAGGGTCGTCGCGCGTGGTCCCGTCATACGGCGTCGTGTCGTCCGCGAAGGCGGCGCTCGAGTCGCACATCCGCCAGCTCGCCATGGAGCTGGCGCAGACGGGCAAGGGGATCACCGCCAACACGATCCGGGCCGGCGTGACCATGACCCCGGCGCTGATGAAGATCCCCGAGCACGACATGATCATCGACTCGGCCACCAAGCGGAACCCGACCGGCCGGATGACGACGACGCAGGACGTCGCCAACGCGATCGTCGCCCTCTCCGGCGAAGGCACCGATTTCATCAACGGCGAGATCATCGGCGTCGACGGCGGCGAGTTCATCACCGGCTCGTAGGCATCGACCCATGAGCGGCCGGGTCATCGTCGTCGGATCGGTCAACGTCGACCTGGTCGTCACGACCGAGCGCCTGCCGGGGCCGGGCGAAACGGTCATCGGCGGCCGGTTCGCACAGCATCACGGCGGCAAGGGCGGGAACCAGGCGGTGGCGGCCGCGCGGCTCGGGGCGACGACGGTCTTCGTCGGCGCGGTCGGTGGCGATGCCTACGGCGCCGAGGCGCGCGCCGCGCTCGAAGGCGAGGGCGTCGACATCCGTGGCCTGGAGACGCTCGCGGTCGAATCCACCGGCGTCGCCCTGATCGTCGTCGCTGCCGGTGGCGAGAACACCATCGCCGTCGCGGGCGGGGCCAACGCTGCCCTTGATTCGGTCGAGGTCCGCGCCGCGCTGCGCCGACTGGCGCTGACACCGGCCGACGTCGTGCTGGTCGGTCACGAGATCCGGACCGGGGCGACCCACGAGGCGCTGCGGCTCGCCAGGCTTGCCGGGGCGACGTCGATCCTCAATCCGGCGCCGGCCGATGGCCTTGCTCGCTGGACGATCGCCCTGGCCGACATCGTGACACCGAACGAGGGCGAGCTCGCGGTCCTGGCCGGCGCCGCCGGCGGTCCCGCTGCCCGGGCGAAGCGACTCCTCGGCCCGGACCCCGGACGGCGGGCCGTGCTCGTGAGCCTGGGCGTGAAGGGCGCCATCCTCGTGACGGCTGGGGGCAGCCGGTCGATCGCGGCACCGAAGGTGGAGGCCGTCGATGCGGTCGGCGCCGGGGATGCGCTCAACGGGGCACTGGCGGCCGGTCTGGCGCCCGGCATCGAGCTGGCCGAGGCAGCGCGACGGGCGGTCATCGCCGCGTCGCTGGCCGTCACGCGCGCCGGTGCGCGCCAGGGGATGCCGACGGCGGCCGAGCTCGACGCCGCGCTCAGCCGGGGCACGCGCCGGACCAGCTAGTCGAAGCCGTGGCCGGCCGCCGCTCTCAGTCGGGTGGTGCAGCCTCGCCGGCCACCCAGATGGTCATCGCCCGGGCGGCAGGCGTCATCTCCAGCGCCCCGTCCTCGGCGACCCACCAGGCCGTCAACCCGCGCGACCGAGCCTCGGGCGCGATGCCATCCCGACCATCCAGGAAGAGCACCTTCGACCACACCTCGGCCCAGGCCGGATCGGTCGCGGCCACGGTCACCGAGAGCAGGCCGCCGTCGAAGGGTTCGCCCGTCCGCGGATCGAGCAGGTGATGGACCTCGCGACCCTCGACCATCCATCGGTTGATCCGGGTCGACGAGGTCGCGACCGCGAGGTCATCGACCGCGATCACAGCCACCGGTTCCGGACCGCCCGCCGGGTCGTCGATCCCGAGCCGCCATGGACCTGCCTCGGGGCTCTGACCACGGGCCACGAGATCGCCGCCAGCCTCCAACAGGAAATCCTCGGCCCCGCGGGCGGACAGGGTCGCCGCCGCCCAGCGAAGGGTCAGACCCTTGCCGATCCCGCCCAGATCGACGGCGGTCCCGAGCGTCAGGTGATCGCGCCCGACCCGTTCCACGACGGGCTCATCCGCGGCGGGGCGTCCGGCGGGGCGAGCGTCGCGGTCCGCCGGGGGCGACGCGACCGGCCCCTGGTCGATGGGAGCCCCGCGGTACCCCAGCCGGTCGAGGTCGGCAAGGACTCGCGGGTCGAACCGGCCGCCGGTGATTCGCCGGGCCCGGTCGGAAACGACGAGGGCCTGGCGAAGACGCGCGGACGGCTGCGCGGCGATCCCCGATCCGGCGAGACGGTTGAGCGTGGTGACCTCGCTCGTCTCCCGAAATCGGGACATCGCCTCTTCGGCAGCTTCGAATTCATCGACCACGGCGCGCCACCAATGGGCCGTTTCGTCGGCGCGCGACGCGCGAGCGCCGAGCGTGAGCCGAAGGGGCGAGCCCATCGCCCGAGCAGCGAATGCGGTGACGCGCTCCGTCGCGTCAGCCACGCGGTCACCCGCCGCCGGACGGACCGGTCTTGGCGTGGGAGACGGGTGCGGGCGCCTTGGCGCGCGCGGTCGCGGTCGAGCCTCCTGTGGAGGACGTCGAGACGGAACGGGTGACCTTCGGGAGCGGAGCGTGGGCCGGCAACGCCTTGGCCGCGCCGCTGACCGTCGAGACGGAGCCGGCCAGGGCATCGAGCGATGTCTCCATCCCGGCCAGCTGCGGTGTCAGGAGGTCGTACCGCGCGGCGGCGTTGGCGTACGCCTGGTCGGCCTTGGTGATGTCCGTGTCCAGGGCGTCATGGCTGTTGACCAGCGACGTCGTGGCCTGATCGAAGGGAGCGCGTTCCGCGATGAGGGCCCGATCGACGGACGACTGGAGGAAGGTCACCCCGGCAAGGCTGACCGAATAGATCCCTGCGGACGCACCGGCCAGGACGAACAGATGGAGCGGTCGACGGAGCGTCATTTCTTGCCTCCGATGGACTTCTGGAGTGCGGCGAGCTTCTTCTTCGCGGCCGCCAGGTCCTTGGCGAGCGTCGCGGACACCTTCGCATCGTCTGCGATCCTCGTCTGCGCGGCCGTCAGTGCCGCGGTCAGCTCGTCGGCGTGCGCGGTCAACGCTGTCAACCGGTCCAACAGGTCCGCCGATCGGGCGGTCTCGTCGACGACCCGTGCCTTCAGGGCATCGACCGAGACGGGGGCCACCGGCAGTGGCGCGGCGGCCGCCGTCCAGGCCGCGGAGGCGCGGATCGCGCCAAAGCCGAGCAACAGCGAGGCCGCGACCGCGACGATCGTCAGCGAGCGACGGATGAAGACGGATCGCATGGTCATCGAGAGGCCTCCGGGCGAGTACTGGTGAACGTTGGCCGTCCCTTCCGGGACGCCCAGTAGCGGTAGGCACCGGCGGCCACGATGGCGACGCCGGAGACGACGTACAGGATGCCGAGCGCGTCGGAGTCCGTACCGGCCAGGATCCCGTGGAGCCAGGACAGCAGCCAGACCGCGAGCGAAAGGCGATGGAGCGACAGCCACATGCCGGGTGGCAGGAGTCGTGTATAGCGTGCCGTGAGGGCCGTGATCAGGAAGGCATAGAGCGCCATCGTGCCGAGGGCCACCGGCGAGCTCCGGTACGTGGAGAGACCCGGGATGAAGGCGCCGCTGATCCCGACGCCGGCATACGGGTCGAGGACGAGGCTGACGATGTGGATGAGCAGGAGCGAGGCGATGAAGACCCACAGGTTTTCATGCCACGGGAAGATCCGCTTCGAGATCATCCAGCTCGTCTTGTTGGTCGGGTGGCTGAGCACCAGGCCGAGCGCCACCTGGAAGGTCAGCAACACGAATGTCGCGATCCCGGTGGCGCGGGCCGCCAGCCACAGTCGGAGCTGGGCCTGCCGATCCGATGTCGCCGGCGCGATCTGGTCGGTCGCGTAGATGATGACCAGCGCGATGATGGCGCCGAGGATCAGGGCACTCCGCGCCGAGAGGCGCGTAGGGATCAGCGACCGGCGCGGGACCGGGGCCGGACTGGGTGTGACGGACAAGGGATCTCCCGGGTGACGGGCGCGAATCATCTACTCCTTCGAGACCTTGCCTGTCAAAAAGGTTTCAGACCGGGACCATCGGCTCCGTCGGGTGGGACCGGCGGCGCCGTTGGAGCCAGCCCGACTTCGGCGAGAACACCAGCGCGAGCCCGAAGAACAGCGTCTCGACGAGGACGATCGAGGCGCCCGAGGCCACGTTCAGATAGAAGCTCACGTACAGCCCGCTGACCGCCGCGAGCACGGCGACGGCGATGGCGATCTTGACCAGGTCCCAGAACTTGTCGACCAGGAGCTGCCCGGTGGCCGCGGGCGTCACGAGCATGGCCACGACCATGATGATCCCGACGGCCTGGATGCTGACCACGATGGTCACCCCGACGAGCCCCAGCAGGAGGTAGTCGAGCATGGTGACCGGGAGGCCCGAGGCGGCCGCGCCCGACGGGTCGAAGGAGGCGTAGAGCAACTCCTTGCGCAGGACCGCGACCACCAGCAGGACGATCGCGCCGAGGATGGCGATCTGGACGATGTCCGCGAAGGTGATCCCGAGGACGTTGCCGAGCAGGTAGCTGAACAGGTCGGCGACGTAATTCTGGATCGTGCTGAACAGGAGGATCCCGAAGGCGAACGTCCCGGCGAACAGGACCCCGACCGCCGTGTCGAAGCGGAGCGCTCCCCGCCGTGCGACGGCGCCGATCGCCAGCGCGGTGCCGACCGCCGCGATCCCGCCACCGATATAGAGCGGGATGCCCAGCATGTAGGCGATGACCAGACCGGGGAAGGCGGCGTGGCTCACGGCATCGCCGATGAACGCGAGCCCGCGCAGGACGACGAAGGCGCCCATCACCGCGCACACGATGCCCACCAGGATCGCCGCCAGCAGCCCGCGCTGCATGAAGCCGTAGGCCATCGGGCTGAGCAGGAGATCCGGGAGGTTCATCGCCCTGCGTCGTGGAAATGACGCTCGCCGCTCGGGGCGTCGTCGTGGTGGTGGGCGTCATCGATGATCGTCCGGTCGCCGGCCGGGAGCACGATCACGTGCCCGCCATAGGTCGCCGTCAGGAGCGCCGGGTCCATCACGAGGTCGGCCGGCCCGAAGGCGACGATCCGGCCGTTCACGAAGGCCGCCTGGTGGAAGTGATGGGCGGCACTGGCCAGGTCATGGGTCGTCGCCACGACCGTTCGGCCGGCATCCGACTCGGCCTCGAGGATGCGCATCAGGTCTTCCTGCGTGGTGACGTCGACACCGGTCACCGGCTCATCGAGAAGGTACAGGTCAGGTTCCGCGGCGAGCGCCCGGGCGAGGAAGACGCGCCGCCGCTGGCCGCCGGACAATGCCCCGATCTGCCGGTCGCGGTCACCGGCCATCCCGACGGTCTCGAGGGCGGCGGCCACGGACTCGCGGTCCTTGCGTCCGGCCGAACGGCCGAACCCGATCAATGGGACCCGACCCATCATCACGACGTCGCCGACGGTCACGGGAAACGCCCAGTCGACCATCTCCGCCTGGGGCACATAGGCGATCCGCCTGGCATTCGCGCGAGGCGACCCGCCGAGGACCTCGACGGTCCCCGAGAAGGGCTGGAGGAGCCCCGCGATGGTCTTGAGCAGGGTGCTCTTGCCCGAGCCGTTCGGCCCGATGACCGCGAGCAGCGAGCCGCGCGCGATCTCGAGGTCGATGTCGGCCAGGGCCACGCGGTCGCCATATCCGGCCGAGACGCCGCGCAATCGGATCGCCGGACCCGGGTCGGCCGGGGCGGCGGGTCCCGTCGCGGCCGCGACGGCGGTCGTCACCGGAGCGCGTTCACGATCTCATCCACGTTCCACCCCATCATCTTGAGGTACGTGTCGGTGGGCGGCGGGCCGAGCGTGTCGTTGTAGAGCGTCGTCACGATCTTGGTGATGCCCGCCTCCTGGGCGAGGGTGTGGGCGAGCTCCGGGCTGAATTGCGCCTCGGAGAAGACCGCGGCGACATGGGCGGCGCGGACACGCTGGACCAGCGCGGCCAATTCCGATGCCGTCGGCTCCTGTCCGACGTTGGCAAGGATGACGCCGATGACCTCGAAGCCGTAGTGCTTCGCAAAGTATGGGAAGGCGTCATGGAAGGTCACGAGCTTGCGGTTCGCGGGCGGGATCGTGGCGATCTTCGCGGCGTTGGCCGCGTCCATCGCCCGGACCTGCGTGGCGTACGAGCTCGCGTTCGCCGCATAGGCGGCCGCGCCGGACGGATCGAGCCTGGTGAGGGCTGCCGAGATCGCCGGGATGTAGTGATCCGCCACCAGCGTCGGGTCCAGCCAGAAGTGCGGGTTCGGCTTGCCATCGACGGTGATCGTCGGGATCCCGTCGCCCAGCACGAGCCGTGGCTTGGCCGCTCCCCCTGCGGCCGTGGTCAGCCGATCGAGGAAGTCGTCGAGGCCGACGCCGTTCGACACGACCAGGTCCGCGTCGGCCAGCTTCCGCGCGTCGTCGGGCTTCGGTTCGTAATCCTCGGGTCCCGCGCCCGCGGGGATGATCGAGGTGACCGAGACACGGTCGCCACCGACGTTCCTGACGATGTCGGCGAAGACCGTCGTGGTCGCGACGACCTTGAGCGCCTGCGCCGAGGCGGACGGACTTGCCGAGCCCGAGCCACACGCGGTCGCGAGGAGGGCAGCCGCCAGCAGCGCCCCCGCGGGCTGGATGAGACCGAATCTCGGGAAAGGGCGGCGCTGCATTCGAGTCTCCTTGCCTGTCTTCAGGCGGTGATGGACCTTGGACGCGGCCGCGTCGCCAGACAGGCCGGGCAGACCCCGAAGAGTTCGAGCCGATGTTCATCGACCCGATAGCCGGTCTGGCGCGCGACCTCGCGCATCACCGATCGCAGTCCCGCGTCATCGATCTCGCTGGTCCGGCCACAGCGCGAGCAGACGACGTGGTGGTGGTGCGCCGGCTCGCAGCCGACGTAGGCGTGTTCGCCGGTCGGCAGGTCGATCCGCTCGACGGCGCCGATCGCCTCGAGCACCTCGAGGGTGCGGAAGACCGTCGCCCGCCCGATGCCGATCCGACGAGCTCGCGCCGCGGCGACCAGCTCGGCCGCGGTGAAATGGCCCTCCTGGTCGGCGATGAGCGCAGCAAGCGCCCGGCGCGGCTCGGTGAGCCGGTAGCCTGCTCGGTCGAGCGCGGTCATGATCGGGGCGGACATCGCCGGATCGTAGCACAGATGAGACACAGTCTCAACAGGCGGCAGGCCGTGACCGCGCCCGCGGCGCCGCGGGATCGAACGTACGGTCGGCCGGGCAGGACCATCGGGCCGGGTCCCCATCCCCGCGTCCAAGCCAGACTGAGAGGGCGACTGGATGGACATCGAGCCGCCGTGATCCGGCGTGGAGCCGGGTCGGTTCTGGCCAGGGGTACAGCAACGACATGGCGATCAACCTCCTGCGCCGCAGGTCGCGGCGTCCGAAGCTCAGGCTCGACTACCGGCGTGGTTTCGCGATCGGGGAGGCGGACGCCCACGTCTTCAACTGCCCCGCGTGTTCGCGGCCCCTCTCCGAGGGCACGGCGCGCTGCCCGGGCTGCGGCGTCCGCCTGGTCATGGGGGTCACGCTCAGGCGCGCCGGATCCATCCTCGCGCTCGGCATCGTGATCGGCTTCCTGCTCGGCGGCGGGTCGACGGCCGCGGCCATCTCGCTGTCCCTCCGCGATTCGAAGCCCAACACTGCGGGCGTGGTCGCCACTCCGTCGGCGAGCCCGAGCCCGACGCCCCTGCCGAGCCGTGCCCCCGAGTCCACGATCCCCGGGTCGCAGGCCGCGGTCTCGGCGCTCAGCGGGACGGCCGTCGTCAACGGGCGGATCGCGGTCGATGCCGTCACGCTCAAGACCACGCTTCGCGACAGCCATGCCTCGGCCACCGACCTTGCCCGCGCGCTCCGGTCGCTGGCGGCCGACGCCGCCCTGGGGATCGATCTCACCGACCGCCTCGCACCCTGGCGGGATGCCGCGGTGGTCACGACCGACCTCGAGACCTTCTACCGAAAGATGGCCGACTCGGCGACGACGTCGCTCCGTCTCTCGCTCGACGACACGGCCGGTTACCGGCGCGCCGGGGCGCAGATGCTCACGGTCCTCGGCGGTCTTCGCGCCGTCGACGCGGCGTCCCGCGTGCTTGCGGCGACCCTGAACCTCGACCTCGCCCCGGTGGCCGTGCCCTGACCCGGCGTCAGCTGCCGGTCTTCACCGTCGAGGCATACCCGGTCAGCTCGACGTAGCCCTCGCCACCGAGCGTCCGACCGCCCCGCGTCGCCCGGACGGCCTGCGAGCCCTCCCAGTAGATGACCCCGGTGGTCGCCCGGGTATCGAGCTCCTGAGCGGCGACCGTCGGCCGCAGGCTGATCGTCAGATCGTCGCCGGGGATACGAACGGTCCAGCCCGCCGGATAGTCGGCGCCGGTCGCCGGACTCCGCCAGCGATCGGTCACCGCCACCGCGAACGCCTCCCGACCGAGATGTCGAACGCTGCCATCGGCGGCCACCAGCGTCCCGTAGATGAGTGGATAGCTGCCGTCCGCATCGCGGACGAGCGAGAGCGTGAGGTCGGTGCCGTCATCGAGGTTGACCGCGAACCAGTCCCACCCGCCACCGCCGACCGAGATGAAGTCGCCCCACTGGTGGTCGAACCAGGCCGATCCATCGACAGCCATCGACTGCCCATCGAGGACGAGCGTGCCCGTGGCGGCCATCGCGGTCCGCGAGTAGTAGTAGGAACCGCCGGCCGGACCGAAGTCGACCCAGCCGTTGCGATCGTGGAGCGCGGGTGGCTTCGTCGCGGAGAGGCGAAGGTCGAGACCGAAGGCCGGGGCAGACGAGGCGACGGGGGACGAGCCGGGGGCAGACGAGGCGGCTGGACCCGAGGGCGCTCCGCCGAGGATCGCCTCGCTCGCGGCCGCGCTCGCCGCGAGGTGGTCGTTCCCGCCGCTCCCCGTCATCGTCCACGCCGGACGGCCGAACGTGTCAGGGCGTGACGGGTCGGCGCCCACCAGCGCCAGGTCGAAGCCGGTCGGTACGCCAGCGCCATCGCGTGGCGAGCGGTCGACGCCCGGACCGATCTCGAGACGCTGGGCATAGACGAAGCGGCCGCCTCGCTCGTCGGTGAGTGCCAGGTGGGAGACCCATGACGTCGGGAACCCGCCTCGCTCGGCGCGGAAGATGACGAACTCGAAGCCGTATCGGGCGCCGTCGGCGGCCCGGAGGTGGCCGGTGTCGTACCACCACTCGGTGAGGCGGTGGTGCGGCCCGTCGTCGCGTGGCAGGACCACGGGGAGCGGATCCGCGACATGGACGGGGGGCGTTGACCGTGCTGCGATCGAGGGCACGGCCGGCGTCGGGTTGGCCAGGATCGGCCCCCCGGGGCCTCCGCTCGAACAGGCTGCGAGCAGGACGGCGAGGGCGACGGCCAGGGCCGGCCGGAGCCGGCTCATCGGAGGGTGGCCTCGATATCGCTCTCCGCGGCCGGGAGGCGGCCGGCCAGGACGCGGGCGAGGGCAGCCGGCATCCACCAGTTCCAGTGACCGAGCAGCCGCATCGTCGCCGGCACGAGGAGGGCCCGGATGA
>DASYJV010000436.1:0-2437 GCA_035996105.1 Candidatus Limnocylindrales bacterium
TGACCAAACTGTGGACCCACCTGTCGCGGACGGGTGGCGGGATCGGTACGCGGGGTCCCGGCGAGTCACAGCTCGAGACCGACCGGCGGATCATCCGGACCCGGATCTCCAAGATGAAGGAGCGCGTCGAGCAGGTCCGCCAGCAGCGCGAGACCGCCGCCCGCGGACGCGATCGGCGCCTGTGGCCGACCGTCGGCATCGTCGGCTACACGAACTCGGGCAAGTCGACCCTGCTCAACTCGCTGGTCGGTTCCGAGGTCGCCAGGGCCGAGGACAAGCTGTTCGCCACGCTCGACCCGACCAGTCGCCAGGTCAAGCTCGGCGACGGCCAGACGGCCATCGTCACCGACACCGTCGGCTTCATCCACAAGCTCCCGCACCAGCTCGTCGACGCGTTCCGGGCGACGCTCGAAGAGGTCAACCGAGCCGACGTGCTGGTCGAGGTGGTCGACGCCTCCGACGCCCACTTCGAGGAGCATCGGGCGACCGTCCAGACGGTGCTCGACGAGCTCGGCGCCGGCGAGAAGCCCCGGCTGCTCGCTTTCAACAAGGCCGACCTGCTCGAGACGGCGGCGCGCGACGGGGCGACCCCGGCGCCAGCGATCGCGGGCGCGGTGTTCGTCTCCGCCCTGACCGGCTACGGGATGGACACGCTCCGGGCCGAGATCGCCGCGTTGCTTGCGACGCTGTGGGTCGATGTCGACGTGTCGGTGCCCTATGCCGCCGGTGAGCTCCTGGCTCGCGTCCGCGAGCGCGGGACGATCGAGCTCGAGTACGGCGAGCGAGACGTGCGCGTCTGGGGCCGGGTCGCGCCGGCGCTTGCCGGGGAGCTGTCGGCCGTCGCCGAGCGCTGGGCGGCCGCGACCGTCGACGAGCCGGCGCCTGTCGGTGCCGACGGATGAGCGCCGGGATCAGGCTCGGCGGACGGACCGTCCTTCCCGACGAGAGCATCATCGTCTGGTCGGTCGCCGAGGGCACCGGTGGTCGTCGCCTGCGGGAGGCCGTCACGGACGCCGGGGGCAACCTGCGCCGCTCTCTACTGCTGGAGGTCTCGCCGGCCGGCGGCCCAGCCCGGCTCGAGATGACCACCGCGATCGGGCTGCTCACCGTCCATCCGGACCGCGAGGGCCGCGAGCTCCACGGCAACGTCGTGGGCCCAGTCGGGGTCCGCCATCTCCGCTTCGACTGGAGCTTCGAACACGAGCTCCTCGTGATCGGCTCACCGGCCGTGGCGGCCGTCGCGCTGCGCCGCTATGCCGACATCCTCGCCGTCGGGGAGACCCGGCCGGTCCCCGTCGTCTGGATCGACGAGACGCTCGAGCCCCGAGCCGGCGCCTGGCAGATCACCCGGACCGCCGCCGATAGCTGGCTGCTGCGTGATCCGGAAGGGACCGAGGCGCCTGCGTTCCGGCTCGACGAGGACGGTCTCCCGGTCCTTCCCGGCGCCGATCGCTGGCCGCTCGAGCGGGGCTGAACCGCTCGCTCGTGGACGGGCTGTGGACAACGGCTCGAATCGCCACCACCCCATGGCAAACTCGTGGATAAGTCGGTAGCGGTGGCCAAGGGGCGTCGGCTATCGTTGGCCTTGCTCGAAGGGGCTCCAGACCGAAAGCGTTGTCGCGGATGTAAAAGTCAGCGGCGGCGGCTACGGACCGGCGGTTCCTTCGGGCGTTTCTGTGTCTCCCGCCGGGGTAGGGGAGCGCCGCACGGCGCCGGTCAGGGCACGCAGGTCTCGCGCAGCTGGCGAAAGAGGGCGGTCAGCGCCGGCAGCTGATAGTGCGCGTTGAGGCCGCTCGGGTTCGGCAGGACCCAGACCTGGCTCGGCCCGAGCGGATCCGGCTGGCGTCCGAGCGTGGCCTTTGGTCGGGCGAAGGCCGTCCGGTAGTCGGTGATGCCCAGGACGGCGACGCACGCCGGCCGGTAGCGCAGGACGGTCTCCAGCAGCCTCGCGCCTCCCTGGCGGATCTCCTCGGCGTCCAGCTCCGCGGCCGTCGCGGTCGTGCGGTTGACCAGGTTGGTGATGCCGAGCCCAGCCGCGAGCATCGCTTCACCGTCCCACGGTGTCAGGAGTCGGTCGGTGAACCCGGCGGCGTGCACGGCCGGCCAGAACCGGTTGCCGGGGCGAGCGAAGTGACGGCCAGTCGCGCCCGAGTATCGACCGGGGTTGATGCCGCAGAACAGGACACGCAGTCCCGGAGCGACGAGGTCAGGGATGGCCCGGCCGTCGGCGGTCGCAAGCTCGGCGGCGGTCGGGCGCCAGGGTCGCGTGTGCTCAGGATCCATCCCGGCCATGGTGGCACGTGACGGCTGTCGTGCGGTCGGTGACGTCGCAGAATGACACGATGCCATTCGACCTCGAACGATTCGTTGCGGCACAGGAGGGCCACTTCGAGCAGGCCCTGCGGGAGCTCCGGGCGGGCCGCAAGACGGGCCACTG
>DASYJV010000437.1:0-4164 GCA_035996105.1 Candidatus Limnocylindrales bacterium
CGGCCAAGCCTGCCGGGGGACTCTCCGGGGGCGGTTCGAACCCGGGCGGTGGCGAGCAGTGGGCCGATCGCGACCGCGAGAGGTGATCCAGGGCCGATCCTTAGCCCTCGGGGGTCGGCCTGCCTTGCGGCACCGCCTGACTTGATTCGCGGCGGCCCTTGAACGAAGCAGGCCACGTCACCGACATGCGGGCGCCTCCAGCGGGCGACGCGCCCACCTGCCAGCGGCCACCCGTCGCTCGCACGATCGCATCGGCGATCGCCAGTCCGAGCCCGGCGCCACCGGGGCCCTCGACCGCACGATGGAACCGGTCAAAGACGCGTTCTCGTTCGACCTCCGGGATACCTGGGCCGGTGTCATCGACGGTCAGCCGGACACGGGGACCGTCACGCTCGACGCCGACGGTGACGACCCCGCGATCGGGCGAGTACTTGCAGGCATTGTCGAGCAGGACACCGAGCAGCCTGTCGAGCCACTCCGACGGGGCGGTGACCACGGCGCCGGTGTCCTGGCCCTGGACTCGGATCTGCAGTCCGCGGGCCTCGGCGACGACACCGAACCGGTCAGCCGCCTGCGCGGCGAGAAGGCCGACGTCGACGGGCTCGGCGTTCGGCGCCGCCGTCGTCGCATCGAAACGGGCCAGCCACAGGAGGTCCTCGACGAGCCGTCGCATGCGTCGGGACTCGGGCTCGATCCGCTCGAAGGCGGTGCGATACCAGGTCGCGTCCCGCGGCCCACTCAGGGCCAGGCTCGTCTGGGCTTCGATGACGGACAGCGGCGTCCGGAGCTCGTGCGAGGCATCGGCCGCGAATTCGAGCTGGCGCCGGCGGGCGACTTCGACCGGGGTCGCGACTCGTCGGCCGATGGCCACGGCACCGAGGAACAACAGGAGGAGCAGGGGGGGCGCGATCAGGATCTCCGCCTGGATCAGGGTCGAGCGCGCCTTGGCAAGCTCATTGAGCGTCTGGCCGACGACCTTGTAACCCGAGCCCGACGGCGCACCGACGAGCCGAACGTCATCGCCGTTGATGGCGACCGTCGTCGGACCCACCACCGTCGTGTATTCGGCAGGGAGGACGAGATCGTTTCGGTCGTCGGCCTGGACCGAGCCGTCCGAGCTCACGATCCACGACAGGACTGGCTGGTCGCCGGGGCGGTCGGCCGGAGGCGCACCGAATCCGCCGTGACCATCCGGCTTGTGCTGATCCTGGAACGATGCCGCGAGACGAGCGTCGATCTGATCGGTCTGCGTCCGGGTGAAGATAACGACGACCGCGATCGCAACGGCCAAATACAGGGCCGCGACCACGCCGGTGGCCATCAGGGCGACACGGATCGACGTCCTCCGGACATCGTTTCGGCCGGGCGGGGTCACACCTCCTCCAATCGGTAGCCTGCGCCGCGAACCGTGACGATGCGGAAGCCGGCGCTAGGGAGCTTGGCGCGGAGCCGGCTCATCTGGACGTCGATCGCGTTCGAGCCAAGCGGGTCCGTCTCGTCGGCCCAGGCGTGCTCGGCGATGGCCTTTCGGTCCACGACGGCCGGCGTTCGACGGACGAGCAGCTCGAGGATCAGGTACTCGGTGGCAGTAAGCCCGACGGCCCGACCGTCCACGACGACGAGGCGCTTGACCGGGTCGAGCGCCAACCGGCCACGCTCGAGGACGGGGGCGTCCACCCCGCGCGGGCGTCGCTGGAGCGCACGCACCCGGGCGAGCAGTTCGCCAAAGTCGAATGGCTTGACGAGGTAGTCATCGGCCCCCGCGTCGAGACCGCGGATCCTGTCGGCCGGCGTGTCGCGCGCCGTGAGCATCAACAACGCGGTCGGGCGATCGTGTTTGCGAGCCCAGGCCACGACATCGATCCCTTCCCGGCCCGGCATCCGCCAATCGATGATCGCGACGTCGTACTCGTACCACTTCAACTGGTCGATCGCGTCGTCACCGCGTTCGACCGCGTCGACGCGATAGCCGTTGTCCTGCAAGCCGAGGACGATCACGTCGCGCAGGCCCTTATCGTCTTCCGCGACGAGCACTCGCATGTCGTCTCCGCGCTTGTCCGGCCGGCACCGCCGGCCTTGCGATCATCGTCTCACGGCAGCCGATGGGCAGCAGATGGCGCGATCGAAGGTGATCATCGGCGTCGTCCCTGTCGATTCGATGACGACGCTCTCTGTGCCTCGTCAGCCGGCGGCCTTCTTGACCAGCTCGGCGATCCGCTTCTCGGCCGCGGGGCTGATGCTCGTGAGGGCGAAGGCGATCGGCCACATCTCCGCTTCATCGAGCGCAGCGTCGGGCTGGAAGCCGAAGGTCGAGTAGCGCACCTTGAACTTCGACTTCGACTGAAAGAAGCAGATCACCTTGCCGTCCTTGGCGTAGGCCGGCATCCCGTAATACGTCCTCGGCACGAGCTCCGGCACGGTCGCCAGGACGAGCTCGTGGACCCGCGCCGCCATCGCCCGATCGTCCTCGGGCATCTCGGCGATCTTGGCCTGCACGTCGGCCTCGCCCGCGGCGCGCTGCTCCTCCGGGCTCAGGGTGGCTGCCTTCTTGCGCTCGCGGATCGTCTCCTGCATCGCGGCGCGCTCTTCGTCGCTCAAGACGTTACCGGACGTCTTCGCCGAGCTGCCTCGCCGTGTGGACGGCTTTGAGTCGGTCATCCCATGCGTCCTTTCACTCCGCGCGCGGCCACAGCGGCACGCTCGGTCAACACGGTACAGATTCGTGGCGCGATCGGATCCGTCGTTAGTTCCCCGACGCGGGCCCCGACGCCTTGAAGAGCTCCTGGTACCTGCTTCGAAGGAGTTCGATCTCGCCCAACGTCCGGGCCCAGTCCGGTGTCCCCGGCACGAGCTCGGTCAACTCTCGTTCGGCCGCTCGCCACTCGCGGAGCACGTCGCCGACCGTGAAGGCGCTGGTCGGGGAATGCGGCGATCCTTCGACCTGCCAGAGGCGAGCACGGAACCCGAGCGCCGTCCGTTCGATCGCGTAGGCCGCGCGGATCGTCGCTCCATCTCCTCGCAGCAGACCCGTCGTCCCCACCAACAGCTCTTCGCCGCCGGCGCTCCATTGGGCGCGCAATGCGGATTGCTCCGCGTCGGGCGAGGGCCGGATCGCAAACCGGCCAGCCGGCGCTGCCCGCAGCTCATCGAGCGAGACGCCAAGGAGGTCGAGGGCGGCTCCATTCGCCTCCAGACAGCGCCCGTCCCCGTCCAGCTCGAGCACTGCCTCAGTGGCTTCTTCGTCCATGACCGGTCTGGTCCTCGCCCACTTGCAACCCATGTGACATGACGGAGCCCCGGTCGAGGATGCCAGTGGTTCGTTGTGTCGTCTGTACTCCATCGGACATAGTGGAGATGACCGATGTCCACTGAACGGGATCGTCCGCCCGACCTGGATCCCCGCGAAAACCACCTCCTCGCCGCCCTATCCGATCGAGAGCTCAGTCGGATCGGACCGTCCCTCGAACAGGTGCGCCTGCCACGCCCGACCGAGCTCGAGGGGGCCAATGAACCGGTCGAATTCGTGTACTTCCCGACGAGCGGGGTCGCCTCGATCGTGTCCATCGATGAGGGCGGCGAGACCGTCGACACCGCGATGATCGGCCGGGAAGGGATGACGGGGCTGTCGGTCTTTCTGGGGACCGGCCAGTCCCCGATGCGGACCATCGTCCAGGTGCCATTGACAGGGTTGCGGATGCGAGCAGCGGTGCTCAGCGACGAGCTCGAACGTGGGGGAACGCTGCGTGCCCTCCTCCAGCGCCACACGCAAGTCGTCATGGTGACGATGGCCCAGTTGATCCTGTGCAACCGCATCCACCTGCTGGACCAACGCGCCGCGCGCTGGCTGCTCCAGGTCGATGAGCGGGTCGAGGAGGCGCCGTTCAGCGTCACCCAGGATTTCCTGGCCCAGATGATCGGCGTCCAGCGCCCGGCACTGTCCGTGGCCATGCGTCAATTCAAGGCGGCCGGCCTGGTGAAGTACTCGCGCGGACAGATCAGCATCGCCGACCGCGGCGGGCTGCTGGCAAGGTCGTGCGGCTGCATCCGGATCATCGCGTCAGAGGCAGGCCGGCTTCGCGGGACGCTCAAGCGCGAGGACACCGGCAGGTAGGCCCGCTCCGCCGGCCCTCGCATCGATTGGAATGCTGATGCGAGCCTCTCCGT
>DASYJV010000438.1:0-4746 GCA_035996105.1 Candidatus Limnocylindrales bacterium
GTCGGGCGTCCGTGTCGAGGAGGTCACGAACGCGTCCACGACGGGGCTGCTGGACGTTCATCGACGGACATGGGACGACGAGCTGATCGCATCGCTCGCCTTCGCGCCGTCGCTGTTCGCGCCGCTGGGCGCTCCGGGCGACGTCATCGGCCCCCTCCAGGACGACGCCCGGCACGAGACTGGCGCATCCCCGGAGACGGTCCTGACGCTCGTCGGCTCGCACGATACGGCCTCCGCGGTCGTCGGGGTGCCGGCCGCCGACACATCCTTCGCGTACATCGCCTGTGGGACCTGGTCGCTGGTGGGCGTCGAGCTCGACCACGCGATCCTGAGCGAGGAGAGTCGCCTCGGCAATTTCACGAACGAGGGCGGCGTCGACGATCGGATCCGATATCACCGCAACGTGATGGGTCTGTGGCTCCTCCAGGAGTCCCTCCGTACGTGGGAACTGGAGGGCACGCCAGAAGACCTGTCGGCCCTCCTGATCGGGGCCGGGGAGCTGCCTGGCGGGGGACCGGTGATCGACCCCGACGATCCATCGTTCCTCCCTCCGGGCGACATGCCCGCCCGGATCGTCGCCGTCTGCCGACAGCTGGATCAGCCGGCGCCGGAGACCAGAGCGGCGTTCGTGCGCTGCATCCTCGACAGTCTCGCCACCACGTACGGCCGGACGGTCCGGGACGCGGCGCGACTGTCCGGCCGGTCGGTGAACGTCGTCCACCTGGTCGGCGGCGGTGCGCGCAATTCGCTGCTTTGCCAGCTCACGGCCGACGCCTGCGAGCTCCCGGTGATCGCCGGGCCGGTCGAGGCGACGGCCCTCGGCAACGTCCTCGTCCAGGCCCGGGCGCGCGGTCTCCTGAGCGGCGACCTGGAGACGCTCCGGGCCCTGGTGCGGGGCACCCAGGACATCCGCCGCTACGAACCTCGCGCGTTGCGCCCGCGTTCCGGGACGATGCGGTGAACGGCGGCGAACCGCTTGACGACCCCGCATGCGCCGTCGAGAACGGCTAGAGTGCGTGTCCGCGACGGTGCTCGTGCCGTTGCGGTTGGGGCACGAGATCGAGCATCGTCAGTCCCGCCCGGCAGGGGGTAGACGTCGTGGATGATCTCCTCGTCGAGATGACCGACATCAGCAAGAGCTTCCCTGGCGTGCACGCCCTCGACGGGTGCCGCTTCGAACTTCGCCCGGGCGAGGTCCACGCCCTGGTCGGAGAGAACGGTGCCGGCAAGTCCACGCTGATGAAGCTGCTGGCCGGCATCTACCGCCCGGACGGCGGAACGATCCGGTTCAAGGGCCAGGCGGTGAACATCTCATCGCCCCGGGCGGCGCAGGACCTCGGCATCAGCATCATCCACCAGGAGCTGAATCTCATGGGCCACCTCACGGTGGCGCAGAACATCTTCATCGGCCGCGAGCCGCGCGGCGCGCTGCCCTTCATCCTCGACGAATCGGCCCTCAACGAAAACGCGAGCAAGCTGTTCGAGGAGCTGCACATCAAGCTCGACCCGCGCGCACGCGTCTCCAACCTCGCGGTCGCCCAGCAGCAGATGGTCGAGATCGCGAAGGCCCTCTCATTCAACTCCAACGTCCTCATCATGGACGAGCCGACCGCGGCCCTCACGGACACGGAGATCCATGAGCTATTCCGGATCATCCGTCACCTCCGCGAGCGCGGGACCGGGATCGTCCATATCTCCCACCGCCTCGAGGAACTGAAGCAGATCTCTGATCGCGTGACCGTGATGCGCGACGGCCGCTACGTGGACACCGTCCAGACGGCCGAAGCGACGATCCAGTCGGTCATCAGCATGATGGTCGGCCGGACGATCTTCGAGGCGACCCCGGAGCTCCCGGAGCACCCCGACCCCGATGTCGCCCTGGAGGTCCGCCACCTCAAGCGCGGCCGGGTGATCCGGGACGTCAGCTTCGAGCTGCACCGTGGTGAGATCCTGGGCATCGCCGGCCTCGTCGGCGCCGGCCGGACGGAGGTCGTGCGGGCCGTCTTCGGCGCGGACCCGCGTGACTCGGGCGAGGTCATCGTCAACGGCAAGACGGCGCTGATCAGGACGCCCAGGGACGCGGTCGCCTGGGGCATCGGCTACCTGTCCGAAGACCGCAAGCGGTACGGGCTCGCCCTCTCGATGGACGTCGAGACCAATTCGGTGCTCGCGTCACTGGCCTCGTTCGCCGATCGCGGCGGGCGGATCGACGTCAATCGGACGAAGGCAAGTGCGCTGTCGTATGTCAAGAGCCTGGCCATCAAGACGCCGAGCATCCGGCAGCGCGTCCGAAATCTCTCGGGCGGCAACCAGCAGAAGGTCGTCATCGCCAAATGGCTCACCGCGGACACCGACGTCCTGATCTTCGATGAGCCCACCCGTGGCATCGACGTCGGCGCCAAGAGCGAGATCTACCGGCTCCTCAACGACCTGGCCCGGCAGGGCAAGGCGATCATCATGATCTCCTCCGAGCTCCCCGAGATCCTGCGCATGAGCCATCGCATCGTCGTCATGTGTGAAGGGCGGGTCACCGGTGAGCTGCGTGCGGCGGACGCGACGCAGGAGCGGATCATGGCCCTGGCCACCCAGAGGGAATCCGTCGCGGCCGCGTGACAGAAAGCCCGCCCGGCAGCGAACAAGCACGAGGCAGCAGCCCGATGGAGACGCCCACCGCAACGACCCGGTCCAGGATCCGGACGATGGTCACCGGCGATGCCCTGCAGCGCCTCCTTGCGCTCGGCGCCCTCGTCGGACTCCTCATCTTCTTCTCGGCGATCTCGCAGCCGTTCCGGACCACGGAGAATTTCACCTCGATCCTTGTCGCGACCGCGGTCAACGGCGTGCTCGCGATCGGCGTGACCTTCGTGATCATCACCGGCGGCATCGATCTGTCGGTCGGGACGGTGATGACGCTGTGCACCGTCGTCCTGGGCCTGGCGGTCACCAAGGCGGGGTTGCCGCTGTGGGTGGGCCTCCCGGCGGCGCTGGCCGCCGGCGCCCTGATGGGTACGCTCAACGGCGTCCTGATCGCAAAGGCCAAGCTGCCGCCGTTCATCGCGACGCTGGGCATGCTCAACGTCGCCCGCGGGCTCGCCCAGATCCTCTCGGACGTCAGGCCGATCTACTTCGAGGGCAACCCCGAGTTCTACGATTCGTTCATGGGTAAGGCCGTCTTCGGCATCCCGAACGTCGTGTTCATCATGTTCGGGGCAGCGCTCCTGGCCCACCTGGTCCTGACCAAGACGGTGCTTGGTCGCTACACCTTCGCGCTCGGGTCCAACGAGGAGGCGACACGGCTGTCGGGCGTCAACGTCGATGGCTGGAAGATCGCCGTCTATGCGGTCTCCGGGCTCTTCGCCGGTCTTGCCGGCATCCTCATCGGCGCCCGGATGACCTCCGCCCAGCCCTCTGTGGGCCTGGGTTACGAGCTCGATGCCATCGCCGCGGCGGTCATCGGTGGCACCTCGCTCAGCGGCGGCGAGGGCAGCATCGTGGGAACGATCATCGGAGCGTTCATCATCAGCACCCTGACCATCGGCCTGTCCATCGTCGGCGTCCCGGACCAGTGGAAACTGGTGATCACGGGCCTTGTCGTCATCGGGGCGGTCTGGCTCGATATCCTGCGCAGGCGGAGTCGAACCTAGCGGGCGCCCCGCACTTCGGGACCAAACGCCGGCACCGATCGTTCGGCACCGGCACGGAGGGTCTTGCACCAGGTAGGGAGGAGAGAGCATGCGATCTTCACGGTTCTACGGCCGGCTCGCGGCAGTCATGGGGCTCGCCATCATCGTGGCAGCGTGCAGCAGCGGTGGCGCGAGCAGCCCGGGCGCTTCGAGCGGCGGGGCGGCTTCCAGCGGTGGCGCGAAACCGTATATCGCCATCGTGTCGAAGGGTTCGCAGCACCAGTTCTGGCAGGCCGTCCAGAAGGGCGCGACCGACGAAGCGGCGGCCAAGGGCGCCACGATCACCTACGAGGGTCCCGCTTCCGAGTCCGAGGTCGACAAGCAGCTGACCATGCTGCAGACGGCGCTCGACAAGAAGCCCGCGGCGATCTGCTTTGCCGCCCTCGATAGCAAGGCAGCCGGACCGATGCTCCAGAAGGCCAAGGACGCCAACATCCCGGTCGTCGGCTTCGACAGTGGCGTCGACAGCACCATCCCGGTGACGACGGTGTCGACCGACAACATCGCGGCTGCCGGCGAGGCCGCTGATCAGATGGCCAAGCTCATCGGCGACGCCGGCAAGGTCGCCGTCATCGTCCATGACCAGACCAGCCAGACCGGCACGACCCGGCGCGACGGCTTCGTCAACCGGATGAAGGAGAAGCACCCGAACATCACCGTCGTGGCCGTCGAGTACGGGGCCGGCGATCCGGTCAAGTCGGCCGACCTGGCCAAGACCATCATGACCGCCAATCCGGACCTCAAGGGCTTCTTCGGTGCGAACGAGGGCTCCGCGAAGGGCGTCCTCAACGCGCTCAAGGAGACCAGCAAGGAAGGCAAGATCGTGGCCGTCGGCTACGACTCCGGCCAGCAGCAGATCGACGCGATCAAGAGCGGCGTCATGGCCGGCGCGATCACCCAGAACCCGGTGGGCATCGGCGCAAAGTGTGTCGACGCCGCGATCGACGCCATCGCCGGCAAGACGATCCCGAAGACCATCGATACCGGCTACTACTGGTACGACAAGACCAACATGGACAAGCCCGAGATCGCGGCGGTCCTCTACAAGTAGCGGGCCGGCCCC
>DASYJV010000439.1:0-1863 GCA_035996105.1 Candidatus Limnocylindrales bacterium
CCAGTGGCCGAGCGCGAGGTAGTCCAGGCCGCTCGCCGCGATCTCGTCGGCCGTGATCACCACGTCGTCGTGCTCGGTCTTGCCGGGGATGGATATCGAGCCATGGACCAGCCCGACTCGCCAGGTCGGGGCGCGTGCGCCGGGCGTCGCTCCCTGCGCGACCACCGCCGGGCCCATGCCGTGGAGCGGGCTGTGCGGGGCTCGCTTGGTGTCGAAGACCTGGCCGAGGACCAGCAGGTCGAGCGATGCCAGGTGGACCGAGGCGTGATCGGGGTCGAGGACGGTGACCATCCCGTCGCCCGCCGTAGCGCCGGCCATGGTCGCCAAGTCGTACGCGCGGTAGATCGAGACGCGATCGAAGACGTCGTGCGTGCCCGGGATGATGACGGTCCGGATGCGGGCCACAGTCAGCCGCTTGATCTCGGCGGCGACGCGTTCGACCGAGCGGCGTGGCTGGACGTTGGAGTCGAAGAGGTCGCCGGCGATCAGGAAGAGGTCGGCCTTTTCCGCGATGGCCAGGTCGATCGCCGCCTTGAAGGCCGCGAATTGCCGCTCACGCTGGGCGGCTGCCTGTTCCCCGAGATCGTCGTGTCGCGCGCCGAGATGGATGTCCGCGGTATGGATGATCCTGAGCATCGACTAGCGGCCTTCGCCTCCCCGTGGTCCCGAACCCGGGAGTCGTCGGGACCCCCGAGGTCGGAGCGCTGAGCGCGATCCGCGCCGGTGGCGCGAGCGAGGCGCCCCCATGACTCCCCGCTCGCCGACTCCAATGTCGATGGCCATTGTGACAGGTACGGTGTCACGGTCGCCACCCTTCCCGGGAGCGTGGCCGAGGCTCGTCGGCCCGTTTCCGCGAGCCGTTGTATCCTCCCGGGACTGAACCGGTGCGCCCCGACGGGGACCCTACATCGGCACCTTGGGCGAGCGTTCCGGCTCCATCCGCCACCGCGCTCCTGTCCGTCGATGCGGCCGTCCTGACCCGACGCACCCCTGCAGAGCAGCGCGGCCGGAGGAGCATCGTGACCTACGTCGATCGGACCCTGAACTGTGTCGATTGCGGAGTGGAATTCATCCACTCCGCGGCGGACCAGGAGTATTACCAGCAGAAGGGCTTCGTCAGCGACCCGAAGCGCTGCACCAGCTGCCGGGCCAGCCGCCGGGCGAGCCGTGACGGTGGTTACGACGTCCGCGAGATCGGCGGCCCGCGCGGCTACGAGCGCGGCGACGACCGGCCCAACCGCGAGTACTTCGCGGTGGTCTGCTCGTCCTGCGGCAATCAGGCCCAGGTCCCGTTCAAGCCGCGGATGGACCGACCGGTCTATTGCTCCGACTGCTTCCGGACCGTCAAGCCGGACTGACCGGGACGCGTCCCCCGGCGGCCTCTCAGAGCTGGAACGTCTCCCCGGCTCGATATCGATCGCGGTGGCGGCCCCGCCAGACCGTGACCCGCGAACGCCCATGCACCTGCCACGTGCCGTCCTGGCCGACGACGGCGGTGGCCTCGTCGATGCCGAAGACGTGCGACCCGCGCGGCGCCTGGAGGGCGATCAGCGCCGACAAGGGCTCCGGCCAGGCGTCGTAGTGCGGCAGGACGGAGACGCCCGGGACGAACGCGAGCCCATGCCGCCAGCGGAGCGGCCAGGGCATGAGCCCGAACCGGAAGTCGAAGGCGTGGCTGGCGAGCACCATCGCACCGGCCGAACAGCCGGCGATGACCGCGCCGCGCGCGTGCGCCTCGCCGATCGCGCGACCGACCGCGCTCCCCGCCAGCACGCCCATGAGATACGCAGGCTTGCCACCTGACAGGTAGAGCAGGTCGCATTCACCGATGGCCTGGACCGCCGCCGGATCCTCCGCGCCCGA
>DASYJV010000440.1:0-5730 GCA_035996105.1 Candidatus Limnocylindrales bacterium
CTGACCGTGGAGCAGCTTCGAGGCCTGGGCCGCGATCGCCGCCGCGACGCGGGGGTGGGCATGGCCGGTGTTCGTGACGCCGATCCCCGACGAGTAATCGAGGTATCGCGCGCCGTCCCGCATGATCAGCCAGGACCCCTCCCCGCGATCCACATCCAGGTTCGTGATCCGGCTCCAGACGGCCGGGATGACGCCGTGGTCGGGAAGTGGCGGGGCTGCCCTCCCGGCGGGGATCTGCGTGTCGACCATGCGCGTGTGTCCCTCCTACGAGGCGTTCCGGCGCCCGATGAGTGTCGTCAGCGTGACGAACCCGACGGCGATCAGGAAGATCGCGGTCCCGATGACGTTGACCTGGACGGGCACGCCGATCCGGTTGGCACCGT
This sequence comes from Candidatus Limnocylindrales bacterium, assembly GCA_035996105.1. Classification (GTDB taxonomy): domain Bacteria; phylum Chloroflexota; class Limnocylindria; order Limnocylindrales; family CSP1-4; genus SPCO01. The sequence goes on from DASYJV010000440.1 coordinate 384, forward strand.
AGATGTACATCGGGAACGTGACCGTGTGCCCCGACGTGAAGTTGGTGATGACGAAATCGTCGATCGACAGGCTGAATGCGAGCAGGGCGGCGGCCAGGACGCCCGGCAGGATCAACGGGAAGGTCACCTTCCAGAAGGTCACCAGCTCGTTCGCACCGAGGTCCATGGCCGCCTCCTCGAGTCGCCGATCGAAGCCGGCGAGGCGCGCCCGTACCGTCACCACGACGTAGCTGATGTTGAACATGATGTGGGCGATGAGGATGGTCAGGAAGTCGCGTTGCAGGCCGATGGCCACGAACAGCGTCAGCAGCGAGGCACCGAGCACGATCTCCGGGGTCGCCATCGGCAGGAAGATCAGGATGTTCGTCGTCGAGCTGCCGCGGAACCGGTAGCGGACCAGGGCCAGCGCGATGAGCGTGCCGAGGATCGTCGCGACGATCGTCGAGAGGAAGGCGATCTCGAGGCTGGTGACGACAGCATCCTGGAGACCGGGCGCACCGAACGGATCGAGCCAGTACTTGAGGGTGAACCCCTGCCACGCGATGTTGCTCTTGCCGATCGGGTCGTTGAAGCTGAACAGTGCCATCACCGTGACGGGCAGCAACAGGTAGACGACGGCAAAGCCCGTATACACGAAGAGCAGGTTCCGGTGGACGAACCGGCCGAGGCGGTCGAGGACGGACCGGTGCGGGCGCAGGTCCGGGCCGCTCGCGATGGTCGGCGCCATGGGGGTCGGTGTCGCCGCAGTCATCGTCAGGCCGCCGACGTCAGTTCTTCGGTGCCCAGCAGTCGCGCGTAGACGGCGACGGCGATGAGGATGCCGGCCATCAGCAGGAAGCTGAGCGCGGCCGCGGTCGGATAGTCATTGAGCGTGAGGAACCGGCTCTGGATGACGTTGCCGATCATCCGCGTGGACGGATTGCCAAGGAGCTCGGCGTTCACGTAGTCGCCGGCGGCGGGGATGAACGTGAGCAGTGTCCCGGCAAACACCCCGGGCAGGGCAAGCGGAAGGGCCACTCGCAGGAAGGCCTGCGAGATCAGGAACCAGCCGATCAGGGCTCCGGCCACTGCGCCGAGGACCGCGAGGACGACGAGGACGAGCGGTTCGGCGCTGAAGGCGAAGGACATGAACGCGCCGGTCGCACCGCCGATGACCGCGCCCCACCGTGCCCCACCGGGTCGCCACGGACCGGCGTACAGGTCCTCGGCGGCTTCCACGAGCCGCTTGTCGATCTTTTCGAGCGAGACGTAGATGGGCAGGGTCATGAACGCCAGGAAGTTGTAGGCGATCCCCGAGACGACCGCGACCGGCGTCGCCAGGAGGCGGAAATCGTCCCCGACCAGACCGACCCGCTTGAGCGGCCCGAGCAGGATGCCCTCGTCGCCCAGGATGAGGCCCCAGCTCAGCGTCCGGAGCAGGAAGCTGGTGAAGAACGGGGCGATGACCAGGAACAGCAGGACGCTCTTGTAGCGGCCGCCCTTGAACGCGATGGTGTAGGCGAGCGGGAAGCTGATGAGGAAGGTGATGACCGTCGCCGCGCCGGCGTAGGTGATCGAGCGCAGGAACTGGGGCCCGAACTGGTTGATGGCCTTGGCGTAGCTGTCCGTGTTCCAGGTGAGCTCGAACCCCGTCTCCAGGGTCCCTGTCCAGAACGACGTCAGGAACATCTGGAAGCTCGGATAGACGTAGAAGACGGCGAGCCAGAGGAGGCCCGGCGCCAGCAGCACGTACGGGACGAGAAAGTGCAATCGCCGTCGCGTCATGCCGATGGCGCTCCGCTCCGTGACGCAGTCAACGCCTCGGCGCGTCTACGCGCCGGACACCGTCTGGAACTTCGTGTTGAAGTAGGTCTCGTCGGCTTCGGTCAGCGACTTGAAGATCTTCAGCTTGGCGAGGGTCGCGTCGGTCGGGAAGATCAATGGGTTCTTGGCGATGTCGGGCGAGGCCGCGACCAGGGCCTCCTGCGCGCCCTTCACCGGACAGATGTAGTTGACATACGCCTCGACCTGGGCCGCGATCGCGGGCGTGTAGTAGAAGTCGATGAACAGCTCGGCGGTGTACTTGTGCGCGGCGCCCTTGGGGACCATGAGGTTGTCGGTCCACAGCATCCCGCCCTCGTCCGGGACGACGAACTGCAGGGTGGCCTTCTCGAGCTGCTTCTGGACGATGTCGCCCGACCATGCCATGGCCAGGATGACGTCGCCCTTCACAAGATCGACGGCATAGTCGTTGCCCTTGAAGGCGCGGACGATCCCGGCATCGACGGCCTTCTGGATCTCGGCGATCGCTGCGTCGCAATCGGCCTGGGTCGCCTGGCTGGGATCCTTGCCGAGCTTGAGGAGCGTGAGTCCGACGGCATCGCGCATCTCGGTCAGAAAGTCGGCCTTGCCCTTGTATTTCGGGTCCCACAGGGCGGCGAGGCTCGTCAGGTTGCCGGTCTTGGCCTTGTCGAACCCGAGGCCGGTCATCCCGGACTGCCACGGCGCATGGTGGTCGTTGGTCGGGTCGAAGTCGACGTTGAGGTAGATGTCCTTCAGGTTGGCGACCTTGTTCGGCATGTTGCCGAGATCCATCTGCTCGGCCCAGCCGAGCCGGATCACCTTGGCGGCCATCCAGTCCGTGAGCACGATGAGGTCCCAGCCCGTGTCCTGCCCCTTGTCGAGCACCGGCTTGATAGTGCCGAAGAACGACTCGTTGTCGTTGATGACCTCCTTGTATTCGACCTTGGTGCCGTACTTGGCCGTGAAGTCGAGGAGGGTCTTGTGCTTGGTGTTGTCCTTGTCGTCCGTGTCGATGTAGAGCGGCCAATTGGCGAAGTTGAGGACGGCCGACGGGCTTGGTTTCGGGGTGGCCGAGGCCGCAGCCGCGGATGCGGACGGGGTGACGCTCGTGCTCGGCGCGGCCGAGGTCGCGGCCTGGCTCGCCACAGCAGAGCCCGTGCCCTTGGCGCCGCACGCCGCCAGGAATGCCGCGAACCCCGCCATCGCGGAGCCCTGGACGAATCGGCGGCGGGTGACGGCGCGGGACTTCGGCGCTGATCGGTCGGTCATCGGACTCCTCGATGTATGGCTGGGTTGACGGTCATCAGCTGGCAACAGCGGTCATCACGCTGGGCCCCGGGTTCTCGGGCGCCGGTACGGCATCGCTCGAGCTCGGTTGGTCGCGAACCACGAACGTGTGGTCGGGCGACCAGGCGACCGTGACCGCCTCACCCGCGGCCCACAGCTCGGCCTTCGTCGCGCGCTCGACGTTCTGCTCGTACACCATGATCCGGGCGCCTCCCCGCGCCTCGACCAGGTATTGCGTGCTCACGCCGAGGTAGGAAGCGTCGCGCACGACGCCCGACATGTGGTTGTGCCCGGTCGGCGGCGTCTCCGTGTCGGCGTGGAGTCGGATCTTCTCGGGTCGGACACCGACGCTCACGGAGACCTGGTCACCGACCAGTGCCCGCGGTGCCCGGATCCGGGTGTCGTCGCCGAGCCGGATGGTGGCGTAGGTGCCATCGGTCCCTTCGACGGAGCCCGGGAGCAGATTGCTGACCCCGAGGAAGCCCGCCACGAACCGCGTCGTCGGTCGTTCATAGAGGACCTCGGGCTCGCCCAGCTGCTCATAGCGGCCGTTGTTCATGACGGCGATCCGGTCGGACATGGTCATCGCCTCTTCCTGGTCGTGGGTCACGTAGATGAACGTGATCCCGACCTCCTGCTGGATGCGCTTCAGCTCGACCTGCATCTGCTTGCGCAGCTTCAGGTCGAGCGCACCGAGCGGCTCATCGAGGAGGAGGACGGCCGGCTTGTTGATGAGGGCACGGGCCAGCGCCACGCGCTGCGCCTGGCCACCCGAGATCTGCGTCGGCTTCCGCGCCTCGAAGCCGGGAAGCTCGACGAGCGCCAGCATGTCCGTGACGCGGCGCTTCACCTCCGCGTTCTTGGCGCCCTTGCGTCGAAGCCCGAAGGCGACGTTCTCGAAGATCGTGAGATGCGGGAAGAGGGCGTAGTTCTGGAAGACCGTGTTGACATTGCGCCGGTAGGGCGGGAGCCAGGTGACGTCCTGCCCCTGGAGCTCGATCAGTCCCGATGTCGGCTCCTCGAACCCGCCGATCATCCGCAGCGTCGTTGTCTTGCCGCAGCCCGAGGGGCCAAGGAGGCTGAAGAACTCCCCGTCCTCGACCTCTAGGTTGATGTGATCGACGGCGACCGTGTCGCCGAACTTCTTGACCACATCGACCAGCTTGACGTCGACCGTCGGCACTGTGGCACGAACTCCTCTGGGGAAGCGTGCGGCCGCACGATCGCGCGAGCCTGAGGGCCGAGGATATGGTCGGGGCCTCGCGGGTGTCAAGGAGACGAGCCTCGGCATGCTGATGCGGCAAGTCGTGCGAGATTCGCAGCATTTTGGGGCCCGACGCGACGAATCCCGCGTTCCTGATCGTCGCGGATCTCACCGGGCGCGTCCGACCCGACACCGCGGTACGATATCGACGCATCCGCCGTCAGAACCTCGGCAGCCCAGCCGAGCACGAAGGGACCCGATCGCCGATGACCAGCCTGACCCGTGACGCCGTCATCGACGCGATGCGCACCGTCCAGGAGCCCGAGCTCGGGCGAGACCTGATCGCCCTCGACATGGTCAAGGACCTGGTCATCGACGGCTCCGGGTTGTCGATGACCATCGAGCTCACGACCCCGGCCTGTCCGCTCAAGGACGAGATCGAGCGGACGACGAATGCGGCCCTGGGCGCCATCGGAGCGACGAGGGTGGACATCACGTGGGGCGCGATGGTCCGCCGGTCCCAGCCGCGGCAGGCGGAACAGCTCGTGCCCGGCGTCAAGAACATCATCGCGGTGGCATCGGGCAAGGGTGGCGTCGGGAAGAGCACCGTCAGCGTCAATCTCGCCGTCGCGCTCGCCCAGGCGGGCGCCTCGGTCGGCCTGCTCGATGCCGATATCACCGGGCCGAACGTGCCGCTCATGCTCGGCCTCGAAGGACAGCCCAAGGCGAGCGCCAACAACAAGATCACGCCCCTCGAGCGGTACGGCGTGAAGGCCATCTCGATCCAATTCTTCGTCCCGGAGGGCCAGCCCATCGTGTGGCGTGGGCCGCTCGTCGGTGGCGCGATCCAGCAGTTCCTTCGCGACGTCGACTGGGGCGACCTCGACTACCTCGTCATCGACCTGCCGCCCGGAACGTCCGACGCCCAGCTGACGCTCGCCCAGGCAGTGCCGATCTCGGGGGCCGTCCTGGTCACGACGCCGCAGGAGGTCTCGCTGGCCGATGTCGGCAAGGCTCTCGCCATGTTCAAGCGGATGAGCGTCCCGATCATCGGCCTGGTCGAGAACATGACCG
>DASYJV010000441.1:0-6652 GCA_035996105.1 Candidatus Limnocylindrales bacterium
GCCTCCTCGGCGCCGGCCGAACGCCAGGCACGAAGGAGCCGGACGACCTCGTCCTGCGTGTCGGCCAATGACGAGCTCGCGGCCCACGTACGGCCCTGGTCCACGCTCGCGCCCTGTGTCACCAGGATGGCCGCCAAGGCATCGACCGCGGCTGCTCTCGTCGCGCGGATGCAGACCGGCGAGACGCCGACCGTCCGGCGGATCGTCGCCGGATCGCGACCGATCTCCGCGCAGTGCGCGTCGAGTACGCCGTTCTTGTGGGCATAGGTCTCCGGGTCACCCTCGCCGTTCCAGATGTCCGCGTCACGGGCGACGATGCGGAGCGTGCGTCGCTCGCCGCTTCCCCCGACGAGCAGCGGCATCCGGGCCTGGACCGGCGACGGGTCGTTCCGCAGCTCATGGCCGCTCACCCAGCGACCATCCTGGTTGACGGAGCCGCCGTCGAGTGCGCACCGGGCGAGCCGGCTGGCCTCGTCGAGCCGGCTGATGCGGTCACCCAGCGAAAGGACGTCGTAGCCGAACGCGCGGTGCTCGGGTTCGTGCCAGCCCGCACCGAGACCGAGCATCGCACGACCGCCGCTGGCGTGGTCCAGGGCGGTCGCCATCTTCACGGTCAGCCCCACGTTCCGGTAGCCCACGCCACAGACCATCATCCCGAGCGGGACGCGACTCGTCCGGGCGGCCCAGGCGCCGAGCGTCATCCAGCCCTCGTACACCGGCCCATGGCTGCCGACGACCGGCCCGTGCTCGTCACCGAGGATCGGCATCAGGTGGTCGTTGGCGAAGAGGCTGTCGAACCCGAGCCGCTCGACCCGCTCGCCGGCCGCCATCAGGTCCGGCCACGAGACCGACTGGCCCCAGACCTGGAAGCCGATCCGGATCGGATCGCCGCTCGCGGGAGGCGACCCAAGCAGCCCGCTCATCCGGCGTCCCCTCGCCGGAAGCGCCGGCCGCTGCTGAGCAACAGCGAGCCGAGCGCGAAGATGGCGAGGGTGCTGACGAGGATCACCGTCGCCACCGCGTTGATCTCGGGCGACAGGCCGAACTTGATCTGGGTGTAGATGTAGAGCGGTAGGGTCGCCTGCGAGCCGACGGTGAAGAACGTGATGACGAACTCGTCGATCGAAAGGGTGACGCTCAACAGCGCCCCGGCCACGATCGCCGGCGAGATGAGCGGGAGCACGATATAGCGCAGGGTCTGGCGCGGATCGGCGCCAAGGTCGGCGGCCGCCCATTCGAGCCTCCGGTCGAAGCCCTGCAGGCGGGCCGACACGATGAGCAGCACGAACGGGGTGGTGAACACGAGGTGGCCGGCGATCACCGTCGCCAGCGAGAGATCCACCCCGAGGACCCGGCGGAACGTCAGCAGCAGCCCGATCCCGAGCAGGACCCCTGGGATCATGATCGGCATCGTGAACAGCAGCCGAAGGCTGTCCGCGAACCGCAGTCGGCTGCGCACAAGCGGGAAGGCGGCCATCGTCCCGATCACCGTGGCGATCACTGCCACGATCACGGCGACGATGACCGAGTTCAGGAGCGCCGACTGGATGTGAGTGTCCTTGATCATCGCCTCGTACCAGTGCAGGGTGAGGCCCTGGATCGGCAGCCCGGGCGTGGTCGAGGTCTCGAACGAGAACAGGACCATGAAGGCGATCGGCAGGTAGAGCAGGATCACCATGGCAGCGGCCAGCAGGGCCAGCAGACGACGCGTGCGTCGTGCGTGCGGGCTGACCGGCATCAGCTCGATCGGATCGATCCGCTTAGCCACGGGCGACGACGTCCTCGACCCGCAGGTAGCGTCGGAAGATGATCAGCACCACGGTGACGAACACCGCGATGACGATCGCGAGGGCGGCGCCTTCGGCGATCTGCGCCAGTCGGAAGAAGGTCACCACGAGGTTGGCGATGAGGCTGCCCTGCGCGCCGCCGACGAGGGCCGGTGTCAGGAACTCCCCCAGGATGGGGATGAACACGAAGATGCAGGCGGTGATGATCCCCGCCCGGATCTGCGGCAGAAGGATGAAGCGGAATGCCTGGTCCGGCCGCGCACCGAGATCCTGGGCGGCGTTGAACTGGGCGAAATCGAACTTCTCGAGGGCGGCGTAGAGCGCCAGCGCCGCGAATGGGAAGTAGAGGTAGGTGAGCACCATGAAGACGCCGACGTCGTTGTAGATGAACAGCGCCGAAGGCTCATGGATGAGGCCGATGGCCTGGAGCGCCTGGTTGAGCGCACCGTGCTCGCCGAGGATCGCCTGCCAGGCATACACGCGCAGCAGGTAGCTCGTCCAGAACGGGACGATGACCGCCAGCAGGATGGCCCGTTGCCGGCGTGGGCTGACGTAGCGGACCAGGAAGTAGGCGAACGGCAGGGCCGTGGCGAGGGCCGTGGCGGTCACCACGGAGGCCATGATCAGGGTCTTGATGAACGTCCGGAGATACGTCGGGATATTGATGAATCGGGCGTAGTTGTCGAGCGTCCACGCCGGTACGAGATTGAAGTTCGGGTCCGTCCGCCAGAAGCTGTACATCAGCATGAAGGCCATCGGGATGATGAACAGGACGGCCAGCAGCACCAGCCCCGGGACGAGCGGCCACAGCCGCCGTCTCGAGGGACCGATGGGCGATGCGGGTCGGACCCGCGGGACAGGCTGCGTCCCGCGGGCGGCGTCCGTCGTCATGGGCTGACCGGAGCGGGCTCCTGCTAGGCCCCGAACACCTCGTTGAAGGCGTCGATCGCGCCCTGCGTCGATGTCCCCGGTCCCTTGAGGGTCATGGTCAGGACCGTCTCGGGCTTGTTGTACAGGAACCGATCGGCCAGGTCCTTCTGGCCCTGGTTGACGAGCAGCTTGTACGCCGCCTCGTTGAACAAGGGCCGCTGGTTGATCATGAAGTTCGCTGCGACATAGGCGGGCACCTCGGCCGCTTCGAGGAAGGGCCGGACCAGCTGCGTGTTCTTGCCCCCCTTCACGATCATCTCGGCGTCCATCCAGCCGATCGTGCCTTCCTTGGGCGTGAAGACCGAGAGCTCAGGCCCACCGGCCTGCTTCACCCGTGTCTCGGTCCCGAGGTTGCCGGTCGCGATCCAGGCTTCCCCGCTGATGAGGGCCGCGACCGTGTCCGTGTTCTGCTGGGCGAACTTGAGGACGTTCGGCTTGAGCTGCTTGGCAAGGTCCTTCGCCTTCGCCAGGTCCGCCGGCGTCATGTTGTAGGGGTCCGCCACGCCGGCGGCCTTGCCCATGTAGGCCATGACCTCGACCGGCTGGTTCTCCAGCACGATCCGCTTGACGTACTTCGAGTCGAACATGACCGACCACGAATCGGGGGCGGGCTTGACCTTGGTCGGATCGTAGTAGATCTGGACCGGCGACCAGCCGTTCGGGTACCCGAGATAGCCCTCGGGCTTGGTCCAGATCTTGAACTCGCGCGCGATCGAGTAGAGCTGCTTCGCGACCGCGAACGAGTTGATGTCGAAGGCCTCGATGAGACCGGCTTCGAAGTAGTGGGGCAGCCACAGGGCGTCGCCCGCGATCATGTCGAGGTTGCCGCCGACTTCCTTGAGCTTGGTGAAGCCTTCGGCGTTGTCCGCGAGCTCGGTCAGGTTGACGTTGATACCCGTCGCCGCCGCGATCGCCGCCAGCTGCTCCGGATAGTAGTGGTCGTTCCAGGTCATCCAGTTGAACGTGCCGGTCGGTCCGGGCGTCGCGCTGGCCGCGGCCAGGCTCCCGGCCGGGGTGGCGCTCGCTCCCGCCGCCACGCTGGCCGGTGGTGCGCTGGCCGGCACGGTCGAACACGCGGCGGCGATCCCGCCGAGCCCGACGGCCGCCCCGGCCGCCGCCGCGCCCTTGAGGAATTGCCGCCGGTTGAGCCCTGTCGTCAGATCAGCCATTCCGTCCTCCTCCGAATCCGTCTAGTCCCTGATCAGCGTTGCGTGCTCGGGAAGCCACCAGACGCACACCTCCTCCCCCAATCCGCGCTGGGCGTCCGTCGGCTCGTTCGTCCCATGGGGTCGAACGACGACGACATCGCCGGCGCCAGTCGTGACCGTGATCCTGGTGTAGTTGCCGAGGAACGAGATGTTCGAGACCCGTCCGGGGATGCCCGGCGTCGATGCGACGGCCGCGAGCGCGCGGAGTCCCAGGAATTCGGGGCGGACCATCATCGTCGCCGGCCCCCCGTCCGCCCCGCTCGGCGCCTCGACGGCGCCGCCGCCGTCGAACTCGAACATGGCGCGACCGCCGCTCGTCCGGACGTCACCGGTGAACGAATTCGTCTCGCCCACGAAGTTGGCGACGAAACGGTTGACCGGGCGGTCGTAGACCTCGACCGGCGTTCCCAGCTGGATCACCTCGCCACCCGACATGATGGCGATCCGTGTCGCCATCGAGAGCGCTTCCTCCTGGTCGTGGGTCACGAACACGAAGGTCGTGCCGACCTGGCGGTGGATCCGCGAGAGCTCGGTCTGCATCTGCTTTCGGAGCTTGAGATCCAGCGCACCGAGTGGCTCGTCGAGGAGGAGGACGGCCGGGCGCTTGGCCAGCGCGCGCGCGAGCGCGACCCGCTGTTGCTGGCCGCCAGACAGCTCGGATGGCATGCGCGAGCCGTAGCGCTCGAGCGCGACGAGCTCGAGGTATTCCGCGGTCCGACTGGTGATCTCGGCGCTCGACAGGCGCTCCATCCTGAGCCCGAACGCGATGTTCTTGGCGACGCTCATGTGCGGGAAGAGCGCGTAGTTCTGGAAGACCGTGTTCACGTTGCGCTTGTGCGGCGGCAGGTCGCTGACCGTCCGACCCTCGACCAGCAGCTCACCGGACGTGAGCGGGATGAACCCGCCGATCAGGTTGAGGGTGGTCGTCTTGCCGCATCCCGATGGGCCGAGCAGACAGAAGAACTCGCCCGGCTCGATGACCATCGAGACATCGTTCAGCGCGACCGTCTCACCGTATCGCTTCGTCGCATGACGCAGCTCGATGGCCGGCGTGGCCTCAGCCAAGACCGCCCCCGTCAACGTGGTCGCGAGCCCGGGGCGGGCGGCCACTGGCCCTGGTGGCCGAGCCTCCCCTCACGGCCGGGATCACGATGCGAGCGTGCCGCTGGTGCGAGATCCGGCCATCAGCCAACCTCTATGCAACCGTTTGTACGACGATAGCGTTCCGCTTGTGGGGCGTCAATATGGGGACCCACCTGACGGCCGGATCCGCCCGTCACGAAGCGGGCTCGAGCGGGATGGGGATCGGCCGACCGGTCCATTCCTCGGTGATCCAGTCGTAGGCTGGGTCGTTCTTCTGGATCACCGGCTTCGCGTCGCCGGCGAGGAAATTCAGGTAGTAGGCGTTGGTCCCCGGCGCCGTCGCGACGGTGTGATAGCCCTCGTGGACGAGCACCAGGTCGCCGTGGCCGACCGCGATCGAGACATCGAGGCCGGTGTCGGGAGCGTACAGCCGCTGGATCGCAAACCCGTCTGCCGGGGAGAGTCGGTAGTAGTACGTCTCCTCGTGATAGCTCGTGCCGAGCCGGCCGTCGTGCCGGTGCGGCGGGAAGCTCGACCAGTTGCCGCTTGGCGTGACGATCTCGTAGGCGATCAGGCGCTCTGAGGGGAAGCTCGGGTCGAGGGATGCGGTCACCCCGCGAGTGGCGTTGGCGCCGCCGCGGGAGAAGCTCGGCAGCTCCGTCGGCCGGTAGAGTCGGGCCGGGAGATGCCCCGACGCGGGGGCGCCGCCGATGGCGACCTCAAGATCGGTGGTCGCCCCGATCGCGTACGAGGTCCGCGGCGGCAGATAGGCGACGTGCGGCTTCTGGGTGAACACGTCGCGGCGAGCCACAGCATGGCGTTCGCCGCCGAACTCGAACCAGCCCGATCCGCCGAGCGGGATCATCGCGACCTCGTTGTCGGCGGTATCCCCGTCGATCGTCTCGCCGGCGAGCAGCGCCACGACCCGAAATGACAGGTAGCGCCAGCCGGCGCTGGCCGGCGTGATGTCGAGCAGCGTGCCTGGGCCTTCGACCGGGCGGTAGCGGCGGATCACATCGTCGGTCACGGGCGGTCCTCGGCCGTCACGTCGTCGAGCCGGATCGGGCGGCCCTCCCGCCAGCTCCGGGTCGCGGCGATGGCCAGGCGGAGCGTCTCGAGCGCGTCCTCGGGGCCGGGCGATGGCGTGCCACCTTCGGCCAGCGTCCGGAAGAACGCCTCGAGCTCGAGGCGGAAGGCGATCTCGAAGCGATCCGGGAAATTCTCGTAATGGTCACCCTCGAAACCGAACCGACGCGAATGGATGACCGTCGTCTTGTGCGGTGCCTCGACGACGACCTTCCCCTCGGCGCCGGCCACCTCGGTGCGGATGTCGTAGCCCCACGCGGAGCGGCGCGACATCTCGACCACGCCGAGGGCGCCGTTACGGAACCGCAGCATCGTGACGGCCGTGTCCACGTCGTCGCCTGCCTCGAACCGCGGGTCGATCAGCACCGTGCCCCAGGCGGAGACCTCCTCGACCTCGCCGACGAGGAAGCGGGCGAGGTCGAAGTCGTGGACGCTCATGTCGAGGAACGACCCGCCGCTGGTGCCGATGTAGTCCGCCGACGGCGGATACGTGTCCCGGGAGTAGGCACGGAACTGCTCGATGCGGCCGAGCTCGCCCGAGTCGATGAGCTCCTTGGC
>DASYJV010000442.1:0-8117 GCA_035996105.1 Candidatus Limnocylindrales bacterium
GGCGCGTAGCCGCCGTTCTTGGCACGGACCCCGAATGAGAAGACCACGATGATGATGAGCGGGGCGACCAGCAGCACCAGGTACCAGAGCGTTGCCGGCAGCAGCAGACCGGCGGTCAGCAGGCCGGAACGCAGGCGCTGCCGAGCCGCCGGTCGGGCGGTCGTCACTTGGGCGTTTTCGACTTGAACTCCTCATAGATGTCGGTGCGCTGCGTGCTCGCCGACGTGTCCTTCGAGCCCTCGAGGAGCGCGAACGTCGCGTCCGGCGGGAAGACGGCCGGGTCCTTCAGGATGGCCGGGTCGACCAGCGGCTTGGCCTTCGCGTTCGGCGTGCCGTAGTTGTTGTAGTTCGTCTCCTCGGCCTGGTTGGCGCTGTCCTGGATGAAGTCGAGCCAGGCGTACGCCGCGTTCGGATGCGGCGCATCGGCCAGCAACACCCAGGTGTCGAGCCAGAAGATCGTGCCCTCGCTCGGCACCACGTAGCCCTTGTCGGCGGTGTCGGCCATCTGCTGGGTCAGGACGCCGGTCCAGCCGAGCGCCATCGATGCCTCGCCCTTGGCCATCTTCTCGCCGTACTTGTTGGAGTCGAGCGCCAGCAGGTGCGGTGCCACGTCGAGCAGGATGGTGCGCGCCTGATCGAGCTCGGCCTTGTCGACCGAATTGGCGGAGAAGCCGAGCATCTTGAGCGGGAAGACGAAGACGTCGCCCATCGAGTCGACGAAGACCGTCTTGCCCGAGGCCGGCCCCTTGACCAGCTCGTAGAAATCCTTCCAGCTCGTCGGGACGGTCGGGATCTTGGTCTTGCGATAGAGGATCCCCGTCGTCCCGAAGTCCTTCGGGATCAGGTAGTCGTCGTTCGGGTCCCACCACAGGTTCTTGAACTTGGGATCGATATTGGCGAGGTTCGGCAGCCGGGACTTGTCCAGCTTCTGGATGAAGCCCTGCTCGACCATCCCCGGCACGTACTCGGCCGTCGGCGAGGCGATGTCGTAGCCGCCGCCACCGGCCTGCAGCTTGGCCAGCAGGATGTCGTTGCTGTCATAGACGTCGTACTGGAACTTGGTGATCCCGTACTTCGCCTTGTACGCCTCGATGTTCTTGGGCGAGATGTACTCGCTCCAGTTGTACATGAACAGCTGCTTTTCGATGGGACCCGCCGCGGCGAAGCTGTCGGCCGCCGACGGCGCCGCGCTCGCACTTGCGGCGGCACTCGACGTCGAGCTTGCGGCCGCCGTGGACGGAGCGCTGCTCGCTCCCGGCGAGCCGGCGTTCCCCGTGCCGCATGCGGCGAGCATGGCGGCCGTCCCGGTCAGGCCAGCGGCGGCAAGGAAGCCGCGCCGGTCGACCTTCGTCTCGGCCATCCGGCGAAGGGTCGCTTCCAGATCCTCGGACATCGTCGTCGTCTCCTCCGCCCGCGGGTGCGGGCCTCTCGTCGGACCTAGGCCATCAGGACCAGGTTCGCATCGTCCCTCCAGCGCACGACCACCGGATCGCCCGGCCCCATGCCCTGGCTGGCACCGGCTCCCGCGGTGTTCTGGCGGCGGACGATCAGCTCGCCCGCCAGGTCGGTCTGCACCCGGAACTCGGTCTGATCGCCGAGATAGGTGCCCTGGTGGATACGCCCCGGGATCGAGGTCCAGCCGTCGCCTTGCGGCTCCTCGGCGTCGGCCGGGGTGGCCTCCAGCCGCTCCGGCCTGGTGGCGATGGTGACGGGCGTGCCGACCGCCGGGTCTGCGGCGGCATCGGTGACGTGGCCGCGGATGGTGAGCCCACCGTCGGTCTGGACGCGGGCCTGGCGGGTCGCGGGGTCGAAGTCGACGATGCTCCCCGCCAGGAAATTGGAGGTGCCGATGAAATCCGCGACGAACCGGTTGGTGGGTGCCTCGTAGAGCTCGGTCGGACCGCCCTGCTGCTGGATCCGGCCGTCGCGCATGACCACGATGACGTCGCTCATCGTGAGCGCCTCTTCCTGATCGTGGGTGACGTAGACGAAGGTGATCCCGATCTCGCGCTGGAGGGCCTTGAGCTCGAGCTGCATCTCCTTGCGCAGCTTGAGATCGAGGGCGCCGAGCGGTTCGTCGAGCAGGAGCACGGTCGGATGATTGACCAGCGCTCGAGCGAGCGCGACCCGCTGCTGCTGGCCGCCCGACATCTCCCAGGTCCGGCGCCGCTGGTAGCCGACCAGCCGGACCAGGGCGAGCGCCTCGGTGACCCGACGCTCCTCCTCGGCCTTGCCGACCTTCCGCTGGCGCAGGCCGTAGCCCACGTTCTGGGCGACGTCCATGTGTGGGAAGAGCGCGTAGTGTTGGAAGACCGTGTTGACGTTGCGCTGATAGGGCGGGACGCCGGCGATCGGGGCGCCGGCCAGCAGGATCTCGCCCTCCGTCGGCTGCTCGAAGCCGGCGATCATCCGGAGGGTCGTGGTCTTGCCGCAGCCCGACGGGCCGAGCAGCGAGTAGAACGCGCCGCGGGCGATGCGCAGATCCATCCGGTCGACCGCCGTCACGTCCCCGAAGCGCTTGGTGACCCCGAGGATCTCGACGTCGGGGGCGGCCGCTGGCGCGGTGGCCGGCGCGCGACCAGGGAGAGGCGACGTCTCGCGAGCGACGGATGCGGTCAAGGAGGTCCTCTGGGGGAGGATGATCCATGGCATGGAGGCGACGGTCTGTAGCGCCGCTACAGGATCGCTGCATGGTACGGTCGGGCGAGTCGAGCGTCAACGGATCGTTGCGTGCGAATCTCGCAGCTCCATGGCGCCGAACCGGACGCAATCGCACCCGGCCTGAACCTATACTTCAGTCGACTGAACCCGTCCAGACAGGAGACGCGTGCCGACCCAGCTCGAGCTCGGTGTCCGGATCCGGGCGCTGCGGCAGGCTCGCGGGCTGACCCTCCGCGACGTGTCCCAGCAGGCCGGCGTGACCGAGAGCTTCCTGTCCCAGGTCGAGCGCGACGTCACCAGCCCGTCGATCGCCACGCTCCAGCGCATCGCCCACGCCCTGGACCTGTCGATCGCGCAGCTCTTCGCCGAGGAGCCGGAGACCGGTCGCGTCGTCCGACGCGAGGCACGCCGGACGGTCGCCTTCCCGGGTCTCAAGTCGGTCGACGAGTTCCTGACCTCGAACATGGCCGGGCGACTCCAGGTGATCCTGTCCACGATCGAGCCCGGCGGCGGGACGGGTGCCGAGCCGTACACCCACGATTCGGACGAGGAGGTCGTGGTCGTCCTCGCCGGCGTCCTCGACCTGTGGATCGCCGACGAGCGCTACGTCCTCCGCGAAGGCGACGCGATCACCTTCCCGTCGCGGCTGCCGCACTGGAACATGAATCACGGGGATGCGCCGGTGAAGGTCCTCTTCTGCCTGACGCCGCCGAGCTATTGAGGCGCCTCGGCCGGTCCGCGGCGCCCTAGACTAGGCCGCGCATGTACGCCGTCATCCTGGCCGGCGGTGGTGGGACCCGCCTCCACCCATTGAGCCGACCCGAGCGCCCGAAGCCGTTCCTGCCGTTGCTTGGCGACCGGTCGCTGCTCCAGGCGACGGTCGAGCGCGTCGCGGGCCTGACCGAGGACGTCACGATCGTGACCGACCGGCGCTACGAGGGGATCGTCCACCGGCAGGCACCGAACGCGGCGATCCTCGTCGAGCCGCTCGGGCGGAACACGGCCGCGGCGATCGCGCTGGCGACCCTCGTCCTCGAGCGACCCGACGAGGAGGTCATGCTCGTCCTTCCGGCCGACCAGACCGTCGACGACACCGAGGTCTTCCGCGGCGTGCTGCGAACGGCCGCCGACCACCTGGCGACGGGAGCCTTCGGGATCCGGGACCCGCTGGTCACCCTTGGCATCCAGGTCGATCGCCCGGCCACCGACTACGGCTACCTCATCCCCGACGTCACCCGCCGCACCGAGGTCGAGGGTCTCGACGCGTACCCCCTCACGCGCTTCGAGGAGAAGCCCAAGCCGGCGCGTGCCGAGGAGCTGGCCAAGCAGGCGGGCGTCGCCTGGAACGCCGGGATCTTCCTGTGGCGCCGGGGGGCGATCGGCCGGGCCCTCACCCGCTATACCGGACTCCTCCAGTCGCTCGGGCCGATGCTCGGGACGCCCTCGAGCCTCCAGGGGGCCTACGAGGCGATCCAGCGTCCGATGTCGATCGACTACGCGGTCATGGAGGGTGCCGCCCAGAGCGGCCAGGTGGTCATGGCCTCGATGGACGTCGGCTGGTCGGATCTCGGCTCGTGGTCGGCGCTGCTCAAGGCCCTGGGTGCCCGCGGCACGGGCTCGGTGGTCCCCGCCGGCGACAGCGTGGAGGTCGAGCACGACGATCTCGTCGTGCGGCGGATCGGCGGCCGGCTCGGTGTCATCGCGCCGCTGGAGCGGGGTAGGATGACCGCCACGCAGCCCATCGCGATCCTGCGCGGGACCGGCCCCGACCGGGCGCTCGTCGAGGACCTGCTCGAGCGCTGCTCCGAACCGGAGGATCGATCTTGACCCTGACCGGCGACGCCCCGGCGCCGACGACGATCGTGTTCGGCACCGATGGGTGGCGCGCCCGGATCGCCGACGAGTTCACCTTCGACAACGTCCGACGCTGCGCCGATGGCGTCGCCGACTACGTGACGAGCCGGGGCGAGACCGCCAAGGGTGTGGTGCTCGCCTACGACCGGCGCTTCTCGTCGGAGCATTTCGCGATGGCCGCCGCCGAGGTCCTGATGGCCCGTGGCATCGGGGTCGCCATCGCGATCCACGCCGTCCCGACCCAGATGAGCTCGTTCGAGGTCCTCCAGCGGGGCGCCGCAGCGGGGATCGTGATCACCGCCAGCCACAACCCGTGGGTCGACAACGGGTTCAAGGTCAAGGCCCCGTCGGGCGCCGCCGCGGGACCGGAGATCCTGGGCGCGATCGAGTCGCGGCTCGCCGTCAACGGCCGGCTGCGCATCGAACGACGGCCGTTCGGCGACGCCGATGCGGCCGGCCTGGTCGAGTGGTTCGACCCGTTCGCGGGCTACGAGCGGTTCCTCCGGCGGACGATCGACCTCGATGCGCTCAAGGCGGCGGACCTGTCGATCCTGGTGGACCCGATGTGGGGCGCCGGCAGCGGCTGGATCTCGCGCCTGCTGGCCGGCGGTCGGATCAGGGTCGAGGAGATCCACCAGGAACGGAACCCGTACTTCGGCGGCGTCAACCCGGAGCCGATCCGCCCGAACATCGATGCGACGCTCGCCCGGCTGGCCGGCGGCGGCTTCGACCTGGGGCTCTTCCTCGACGGCGATGCGGATCGTGCGGGGGCGGCCGATGAGCGCGGCACGTTCATCCACCAGCTCCAGGTGAGCGGTCTGCTGACGTATCACCTGGCCGAACACCGTGGGCTGCGCGAGCCGGTCGTCGTCAGCGTCAACAACACCTCGATGGTCGCCCGGCTCGGCGAGCACTACGGCATCGCGACCCACGAGACGCCGGTCGGGTTCAAGTTCATCGGGCCGCGCATGATCGAGACCGGCGCGATGCTCGGTGCCGAGGAGTCGGGCGGATTCGGGTTCGGGATGCATCTCCCGGAACGCGACGGCATCTATGCCGACCTGATGCTCCTCGAGCTGTTCGTCCGGGAGCGAGCGGCCGGCCGGTGGCCCGTCTCGCGTGCCATCGAGCAGTTCCACGAGCTCGCCGGGCCGTCCTGGTACCGGCGCATCGACGTCCATGTCGACCGCGCGGTCTATCCGGAGACGAAGCGGCGGCTCCTGGTCGACCTGCGCGCGCAGGCGCCGACCGATCTGGCCGGTGAGCCGGTCGTCCGGACGCTGCCGCTCGAGACCAACGACGGTTTCAAGTTCTGGCTCGCCGACGGATCGTGGCTGCTGGTCCGGGCGTCGGGCACCGAGCCGCTCGTCCGGATCTACACCGAGGCCACCGCGGAAGCCACCCAGGAAGCCCTGCTCGCGGCCGGCGAGCGACTGGTCCGCGGCGCATGAGCGCCGACCCGGACGTGACCGCGAGGCGTGTCGAGAAGCCGTGGGGTCATGAGCTGATCTGGGCGCACACGGACCGCTATGTCGGCAAGATCCTGGTCATCGAGGCAGGCAGGCGGCTGTCGCTCCAGCGCCACGTGGTCAAGGACGAGTCGATCTACGTGACCGCCGGACGCCTGCGTCTGACGCTCGAGGACGAGACCGGGACGATCCGGGTCGAGGAGCTCGGGCCGGGTGAACACCGGCATGTGTCCACCGGGCGGATCCATCGCTACGAGGCGATCGAACGGACCGAGCTGATGGAGGTGTCGACCCCCGAGCTCGACGATGTCGTCCGGCTCGAGGACGATTTCGGGCGCGAAGGTACCAGCGCTCCGTGACCCGGTCATAGGATGATTTCATCGGTTCCCGGGGGCTGTCACGGGTGTACCCTCTGGGTAGACGCGACCGCCATCACCGGTCGAGGTGCATGACCGGACGGCGGCCCCGTAAGCGCCCGGGTCGGGCGACGGAGGTAGCACCGCGATGCACAGCTCTCTGATCGGCAAGGTCGAGAAGGCGAACCGCTACGCACGAGAACTCGATCGCATCACGATCGACCGTCTCTCGCTCACGTTCCGTGGCGACAACGACACCCATCACATCGGTCTCGACGCCGGCCAGTGGCGATGCACCTGCCACTACTTCGAGAGTTGGGGATCATGCGTCCACCTGCTCACCCTCCAGAAGGTGTTCGGCGTGATGCTCCCCGAGGATGCCCAGGTCTCGATCTTCGCGGCCGCGGAGCCGATCTCGGCGTCCGCCTGACACTGGGCGGCCTCGCAACGAGTTCAGCGGCGCCAGGCGACCACAGCGCCATGGGCTGACCCGATCTTCGGCTGCGCGACCCGGCGCCACGCCGTCGCGCCGTCGTGGACGGCCAGCGTGACCGTTCCGTCCCGGGCAAGCCACGCGATCGCGAGCCGCTCGCCCGTCGCATCGAGGGCGAGGGAGATCGCCGTCGCCGAGCCGGACGGCGGGTCGACCGACGCGATCGATGACCCGTCACCAGCCAGCCAGCCGGACATGTCCCGCACGACCACTGGCGCTCCCTGGCCTGCCATCGTGGCGATCCGCCGAGCGTTCGCCGACGAGGCCAGGAGCCGTGCGCCGATCGGACCCTCGGTCAACGCGCCGGTCGTCGTATCGACGATGAGCGAGGCCGGCTGGGCGGCATCGCCGGTCACGACCACGAGCCGGTCGCCATCGATCCAGGCGGGAGGCGCGGCCAGGACGGGCCGGTCGATCGGGATCTCGAAGGCGGATGCGACCGATGGATCGATGAGCACGACGCGGATCTGATCGCCCGCCACCAGGTCCCCGGCGAGCGTCGCGAACCGGCCGCCCTGTGGGTCCCAGACGGCGAAGAAGTCCGGGCCCTTCGGCGCGTCGCCGGTCGGTCCGACCGCCTTCACCGTTCGCCAGGCGAGCTTGGTGCCGAGATGGAGCGGGTCGCTGGTCGCCAACCCACCGGACGCGAGGGTCAGGACGAGGACATCGGCGCGACCACTCGCCACCCACACGGGCTCGCCCTTGGGAAGCGTGATCGGGATGGCGTCGCCGCCGCTCGCGTCCCAGCCGACGAGCGAGGTGGCGGTCGCATCCGCGGCCAGGGCGAGGAGACCGTCCGGCGCCACGTCGGCCGAGCTCTTCGAACCCGAGCACGCAGCGAACATCGTGATCGCGACGACGACCAAAGCCGCGCCATGCGCTCGACGCACGCGACGCGGGCGGGTCGATCGGTGAGCAGGCCGGGTCGGTCGTGGCATCGGCGAGGGAAGTGTGCCACGCCGCCGGGCGTCATCAACGCACGGTCAGCTTCCAGTAATACGTGGCGGTCCCGAGACCGGCGCCGTAGTCGACCGTCAGCTGGACCGACCAGGTACCGGGACCGGGCGCCGTGAACGCGACCGTCGCCGTGCCCGAGCCGAGACCCACCGCGCCCGCGCCATCCGAGCTGCCGGCCTTGACCCGCCGGGCCGACCAGGCGACGACGCCGACAGCACCGGCGAACGAGACCGTCAATCGCTCGCCGACACCCACGATCAGGGGAGCACCGGGGAGCCATGGGCTGTCCGAGCCGCCGGCCCCCCAGGTGAACGATCCGAGCTGGCC
>DASYJV010000443.1:0-2509 GCA_035996105.1 Candidatus Limnocylindrales bacterium
GTGGCCAGCGGCCGGCTGCCGGGGCGCCGGCTGGCGACCAGCGCCTCGATGGTGCCTCGGTCGAACCGGCGATGGCCGCCGGGGGTCACATAGGCCGCGATACGACCCTCGTCCGCCCAGCGACGGAGCGTGTCGGGGTCCACCCCCACCAACCGGCTGGCAGGACCGAGCGACAACCAGCGGGGGACGGCGATGGCGGTCTCGGGCACGCGGGGCCTCGCTGGTCCAGGCTCGACGGCGCTCGTCTGAGCGAATCTAGGTGAATCTCGGTATGGAGATTCGTCGGCGCCGGCCGAGGATAGGGTCGCCGCGGGGCGCCTGTCAACTGCGGGTCCGCGTGTCGCGCGGCCCCGTGCCGCGGCGTCGGCCGATGCCGGGTCAGGCGGGGACGAACTCGTGATCGTCGCGGTGGATCCCGTCGCACAGGCCCCAGCGCAGCGGATCGGCCGAGACCCGGATGGGACGCATGATCTCGCGGACATCGCCAAGCCGGCAGTAGAGGAAGCCCTTCCCCGCCATCCAGCGACGGACGCAGGCCGGGTCGCCGTGGAACTGGAACGGGCCCGGATTGATCGCGGGACGATCGGTCCAGGAGACGGGCGCCTCGGCGGCGACGATATCGAGCAGGTTCACCCGCCATGGGGTTCCCTCGATCACCTGCCGGCAGCCATCGCAGCGCGTGGCGATGTTGTCCTTGATGATCGTCCGGATCTCGACGCCCATGATCTCCATCGCGCTGGATGGTAGCAGGGGAACCATCGGTCGGACGCCGGGCGTGGTACCCCCAAGGGGATTCGAACCCCTGATCTCCACCTTGAAAGGGTGGCGTCCTAGGCCTCTAGACGATGGGGGCGCGGGACCGCCGGAGTCTACCAGAGGGTCCCTGGCCCGCCCCCGACTCGGACCGCCACCGCCGAACTCCGATCCGTCAGGCCGCGGGTGTCGGCGCCTGGGACAGCAGGAACAGGATGACCGCCGCCGCGAGGCAGCCGGCACCGACGATCGCGGCGACCCCGCCGCCGAGCCCGAGCACCAACGCCCGTCCGGCTCGCTCGTCGATCCCGGCGCGCCACGTCGCACGGACGGTGAAGACGGCAAGGGTGACGAAGACGATCCCGAGCACCGCGCAGCCAGCCGCCAGCAAGGGGATCTGCGACGGGTCGCGGACGGTCACCGCGTACAACGCGAACAGGGCCGAGCCGATGAGGGCGACGGCCAGGAAGATCAGCCCGGGCGACAGGCGACGACCCTCCGTCCGCGGCCGCTGGCCGGTGGCGCCCGTCTCGCCGTCCTGCCGGGGATCGATCGGCGCGGTCATGCGGCCGCCCCGACTGTCCGGTGATAGATGGCGACGTTGTAGCTGAGCCGGGGCCGTTTCATGTCGGCCGCCACCTGCGTCCCGGCCTCGCCGAATGCATCGCCAAGGAACTCCGCGGCCTCCTCCATCGTGTCGAACGTCCAGAAACAGTGGACCACACGGACCTTGAAGCCACCCCGCAGGAGCGGTCCGTCGCGACGGCTGAGCAGTCCGTATTCGGGCAGGTCGCCGCGCAGGCGAGAGACGTCGTCACGTCCGTAATCATGCAGGACGAGGAGGCGGCCGCCGGGTCGTGCGACCCGTTGGGCCTCCGCGACCGCTGGCCCGATCTCGCCGCGGAACCCGGTCCACAGGCTGGCGATCACGTCGGCCGAGTCATCGGGCGCGTCGATGCGCGCCGGTCCCTGCGTTGCCGCGAAGGTGACCCGCGCCCCGAGCTCCGCAAGTTGCCGGGCGCGGATCCCATCGGCGCCATCGAGCAATAGCACGTCGCGCCCCCCGATCGGACCCAATGCCTCGAATGCCCGCGGGATCTTCGCCTCGACATCGAGGATCCGGACCAGTCGCTCGGCGAGTCCGTTCCCGAGATCGATGGGTAGATCTGCCACAGAAGGCGAAGTATGCCGGAAATGGCGCTCGGCCCATGACGGCTCATGTGACCCGCATGACAGCGCCGGAGACCGCGGCCAGCTCGATCGTCGCACGGCCTCCCGCGACCGGCGCGCGGAGCCTGCCCTCGGAGCCCGGCAGCTCGATCGACACGATATCGCGACCGGTGCTCAGATCATCGTCGAGCTGGATCTCGAGGCGCGTTGCCGTGTCGCCGGCATTGACGGCCACGACGAGCCGCGACGGACCGGAGCCCCGCACGTAGGCGACGGCCGAGCCTTCCGCGCCGGCCACCCGGAGCGGTCCGTCCCGAAGCGATGGTTCCGTCGCGCGCAGGCGCAGGAACGCCCGGACAGCGGCACGCAGATCGTGATCCCAGCGGCCTTCGTCCCACGGAAAGGCTCGGCGGCAGTCCGGATCCGTCCCGCCCTCGAGCCCGATCTCGTCTCCGTAGTAGATGCATGGCGCACCAGGCAAGGTGGCCTGGATCATCGTGGCGAGACGCACCCGCCCGAGGTCGTTTCCCAGGACGGTCCGGACGCGTGGCGCATCGTGCGAGCCGAGCAGGTTGAGCTGGACGGC
>DASYJV010000444.1:0-8312 GCA_035996105.1 Candidatus Limnocylindrales bacterium
AACGACAACGAGATGTCGATCAGCCCGACGGTCGGTGCGTTCTCCACGTACCTCTCGAAGATCAAGCTGTCCCGGACGTGGCGCCACAGCCGGAGCGTGTACGACCGGTCGGTCGAGCGAGTCCCGGTGCTCGGGCCGCACATCCTCGAGCTGTCCAAGCGGCTTCGAGCATCGGTCGTGCGGTTCGCCCAGCCAGGCCAGCTCTTCGAAGACCTCGGGATCACCTACATCGGCGTCGTCCCCGGCCACGACCTGCACGCGCTGCTGATCACCCTGGGTCGCGCACTGCTGTTGCCCGGCCCGACCATCGTCCACGTCCGGACCCAGAAGGGCCGCGGCTTCCGACCGGCCGAGAACGACCAGATCGGGTTCCACGGGGCGGCCCTGCCGCCGATCTCGATGACGCCGGCGGCCGACGCATCCAACGGCTCGAAGGCATCGATGCCGACCGAGTCGATGAGCGACGACGCCGCGCCGCCCGCGTTCGCCACCGAGGCCGTCAGGAAGCACCCGAACTACACGGCCGTGTTTGCCGGCGAGCTCATCGAGCTTGCCCGGGCTGACCGGCGGATCGTCGGGATCACCGCCGGGATGCCGACCGGGACCGGGATGTCGAAATTCCAGAGCGAGTTCCCGGACCGGATGTTCGATGTCGGGATCGCGGAGCAGCATTCGATGGCCCTGGCGACCGGGCTCGCGATGGGCGGGCTGCGCCCGGTCGTGGCGCTCTACTCGACGTTCCTCCAGCGGGCATTCGACCAGACGGTCCACGACGTCTGCCAGAACGACCAGCCGGTGCTCATCGCGGTCGACCGGGCAGGGCTCGTGGGAGAGGATGGGACAAGCCACCAGGGGATGTTCACGCTGTCGGCGCAGCGCCAGATCCCGAACCTCGTCATCGCCTCCCCGAAGGACGAGCAGGAGCTGCGGTCGCTCATGCGAACGGCGTTCGCGCAGGACCACCCGTTTGCGCTCCATTACCCACGCGACCCCGGCTTCGGGCTGCCGCCGGTCCCACCGAAGATCATCCCCGTCGGTCGCGGCGAGATGCTGCGCGAGGGTCGCGACCTTCTCTTCGTGGGGTTCGGGCCGATCGTGGCCCGCGCGACCGAGGCGGCGGACCTCCTGGCGGCGGAGGGCTGGTCGGTCGGGCTCATCAACGCCCGCTACGCGCGGCCGCTCGACCGGCAACTGATCCTCGACCAGGCACGGGGCAAGAAGATGCTCGTGACCTTCGAGGAGAGCGTCGTGACCGGCGGGTTCGGCAGCGGCGTGCTGGAACTGGTCGAGGAGGCGCGCCTGGCCGATCCGGCCTTCCGCGACCTCTCTGTGCTGATCGTGGGCATCCCGGGCGAACGGTTCGTGGACCATGGGTCCGTCGCGGACCTGCGTCGCGTGCTGCGACTCGACGCGCCGGGTCTCGCGGCCCAGGTGCGCGAGGCGTTGGCGACGCTTCGGGCGACCCCGGGACGGTCGGAGGTCGTGGCCGGCTGATCCTGGCCCGCCTGCTTGTCGAGGCGGGAGAGTCCCGGTGCAGCGGCCTGTGCCACGATAGGCGGGTGAGCCGCGCGCCTTCGAACCGAACGCCCCGCCCCCCGAACAGGGCGCCGCGCATCCGGCTTGACGAGCTGCTGGTCGAGCGCGGGTTGGCGGAGTCGCGGAGCCGCGCCCAGGCGCTCGTGCTGGCCGGCAAGGTGAAGGTCGGTGAGGGTGACGCGGCGCGCGGCGACCGGAAGCCCGGCGACCTGCTGGCGGCCGACACCGCGGTCTCGCTCACGGCCCCGGCCCCGTACGTCAGCCGCGGTGGCTACAAGCTCGCCGCGGCACTGGACGCCTTCGAGATCGACCCGGCCGGTCGGGTAGCGCTCGATGTCGGCGCCTCGACGGGTGGCTTCACGGATGTCCTGTTGCAGCGCGGCGCGACCCGGGTCTACGCTCTGGACGTGGGCCGTGGACAACTCGCCGAACCGCTCCGACGCGACCCCCGGGTCATCTCGATGGAGCGAACGAATGCTCGCGAGCTGACCGCCACGACCCTGCAGGAGCCGATCGATCTGGCGGTCATCGACGTTTCGTTCATCTCGCTCGACCTCGTCCTCGGGCCGGTGGTCACGACGCTCGCGCCGCGCGGCATCATCGTCGCGCTCGTCAAGCCGCAGTTCGAGGCGGGGCGTGGCCGGACCGACCACGGCGTGGTTCGCGATCCGGCGATCCATCGTGAGGTGCTCGAGCGGACGGTCGAGAGCGCGCGGCGACACGGCCTCGGGACGCGAGCCGTCATCGCCTCGCCGATCACGGGTCCTGAAGGCAATCGCGAGTTCCTGGTCGAGCTGGCACCGGGCCCGAGCTGCGCGGAGATCGGCGACCGGATCGCCGAGGTCATCGGTCCGTGACGGTCGCGCGGATCGGCTTCGCGTACAACCCCACCATCGAGGCTTCGGTCGAGCTCAGCGCGCGCGCTGCCGGCTGGTGCCAGATGCACGGGATCGGCGAGTGGCAGGCGCAATCTGGCGATCTCGAGTCGCTCGTGCGTGAGCTGCGGTCGACCGATGCGCTGGTGGTCCTCGGCGGCGACGGGACCTTCCTGCGCGCCGCGCGCGCGGTCGCCGAGGTCGACGTTCCGATCCTCGGCATCAACCTCGGCAAGGTCGGGTTCCTGTCAAAGGCAGAAGCCGGGGAGCTCGACGCCGTCCTGGCCAAGCTCGTGGCCGGCCGCTACACGATCGACGAGCGGATGGCGCTCGAGGGTCGGATCCTGCGCGATGGCCGACCGATCGACGCCGCCCGCCATGTGGCGCTCAATGACATCGTCGTGGCCCGTGGCTCGCTGGCGAGGGTCTGCCGGCTGGACGTCGCGATCGATGACACCCACCTCGCCACGTTCATCGCCGATGGGCTCGTCATCTCGAGCCCGACCGGTTCGACCGGCTACTCGTTCTCGGCCGGCGGTCCGATCCTCGATCCGGTCAGCCGGAACCTGGTCGTCACGCCCATCGCGGCCTACCTGTCGGCCATCCGCTCGGTCGTGGTCAGCCCGTCCCAGACCGTCCGCTGCACGGTCGTCGACGCCTACGAGGCGCTCGTCTCGGTCGATGGACGCGAGGACATCCCGGTGCGGGTCGGTGACGTGGTCGAAGTGCAGGCGACAGACCGGCCGATCCGCCTCATCGCCCCGGAAGGCGCGCAACCCTTCTGGGACCTGCTTCGCCATAAGGTGGCGCTCTTGCCGTCGTGACCGCCGGACGCCTGCTCGAACTGACAGTCAGCGACCTCGCGCTGATCGATCGCCTTCGACTGACGCTCGGCCCTGGTCTCAACGTCATCACCGGCGAGACGGGCGCGGGCAAGAGCCTGCTGATCGACGCGCTCGGACTGGTTCGCGGAGCACGGGCGGACACGGGGCTCATCCGCCACGGCGCCGAGACGGCGCGCGTCGAGGCGCTGTTCGACCGTCTCCCGGAGCCGCTCATCGCGGTCCGCGAGATCGCCACCGGCGGGCGCTCGACCGCCCGCCTCGATGACCTCGCGACGACGGCGTCGCGCCTCGTGGACGAGATCGGTCCGCTGGTCGAGATCCACGGTCAGCACGATCAGCAGCGGCTCCTCGATGAGCGCTGGCAGCGCGATCTGCTCGATGCCTACGGTGGCCACGAGGCGCACCGTGCCGAGATGGCCGCGGTCGTGGAGCGCTGGCGCGCCAACCGCGCGGCGATGGCCGAACTGGCGATCGAGCCGCGCGAGCTGGCCCGGCGGGTCGATCTGCTCGAACACGAGGCGAACGAGATCGCGGCGGCCCGCCTCCAGCCGGGCGAAGCCGACGCCATCCGCGCCCGCCTGTCCGCGGCCCAACACGGCGAGGCGATCGCCCGGGGAGCGGCCGCGGTCCGAGAGGCCCTCACCGCCGATGCGATGGGTGCCCGCGACGCGGTGGCCGTGGCGGTTCGCGAAGCCCGCGGTCTGGCTCACCTCGACCCTCGCTTCGAACAGGCAGCACAGCGGCTCGCCGGTCTCGAGGCGGAGCTTGATGACGCCGCCGCCGAGATCCGGGATCTCGCGGAGGGCATCGAACACGACCCGCGCGCCCTCGCGTCGCTCGAGGAACGCCTGGGTGTCATCTACGGGCTCGAGCGCCGCTACGGAGACGGCGAGAGCGAGGTCATCGCCCACGGCGAGCGTGCCCTGGCGGAGCTGGAACGGCTGCGCGGCCTCGACCAGGAACGCGCCCGCCGCGAGGGTGAGGACGCGGCACTGCTGGCGGCGATCGCCACGACTGCCGGCGCATTGTCGGAAGCGAGGCGTCATGCAGGCAGCTCGCTGGCCGGGGCCGTCGGCGAAGTGCTCTCCGAGCTCGGCTTCCCGACCGGGGTCTTCGAGGTCGCGCTCGGCCGGCGCAGCGCCGCCACCGACGAACCCGCGATCGAGCTCGATGGCGATGCGGTCGCCTTCGATGCCAGCGGGGTCGACCAGGTCGTCTACCGGCTCGCCCCGAACCCCGGCGAACCGGCCCGCCCCCTCGCCCGGATCGCGTCCGGTGGCGAGCTGTCGCGCGTGGCGCTGGCCATCAAGAGCGTCCTGGCCGAGGCGGACGACACCCCGGTCCTCGTGTTCGATGAGGTCGACACGGGGATCGGTGGGCGCAGCGCCGATCCCGTCGGACGCAGCCTGTGGGCGCTCGCGAGGCGACACCAGGTCCTGTGCGTCACCCACCTGCCCCAGATCGCGGCGCACGCCGACGCCCACTTCCGGATCGCCAAACGCGAGCGCGATGGCCGGACGATCACCCAGATCGAACACCTCGACCGCGAGGGCCGGATCATCGAGCTGGCCCAGATGCTCGGCGGCGACGTCGGCGGGGCGGCCACCCTTGCCAGCGCCCGCGAGCTCCTCGACCGCGCCGAGGCGTGGCGCGGCGGGGTCGCCCAGGCCGGCTGATCCTCCTCGTGCCGGACCTCGATGCCGCCGCGGACGAGTACCTCACCTACCTCCATGTCGAGCGCGGCCTCTCTCCGGCCACGATCCGCGCCTACCGGGCGGACCTGCGCGACTTCGCCGCGTCGCGCTCCATCGCTCGCGAGTGGGCACGCTCGCCCGACGCAGCGGTCGGCTATCTGGCCACCCGGACCCGGCGTGGCCGACGCGGTGACCCGGGTCTGGCGCCGAGCAGCCTGCGGCGGCGAGCGGCGGCACTCAAGGGCTTCTATCGGTTCGCCTACGGCGAGGGGCTGATCCCGGTCGACGTCGCCGCCCATCTCGACCTGCCTCGAGCGTCGCGGCTGCTCCCGGAGACCCTGACGGTGGCCGAGACCGAGCGGCTTCTCGAGGCGGCCGGCGGGGATGACGGGGACGCCCCACCCGGAGACCACGCGCTCCGTGGCCGGGCGATCCTCGAGCTGCTCTACGCCGCCGGATTGCGGATCAGCGAACTGGTCGGGCTCGACCGCGAAGACCTGTCGGTGGACGGCGCCTTCGTCCGGGTCATCGGCAAGGGCGACAAGGAGCGCCTCGTGCCGGTCGGGGAGGTGGCGCTCGACTGGCTGTCGCGCTGGATCGACGGACCGCGCGTCCGGCTGCTCCGGATCGGGCATGTCGCTCCGCTGCGGGGTGGTCCGCTCTTCCTCGGCGATCGAGGCGGGCGGCTGGCGCGGCAGCAGGCCTGGTCGGTGGTCAAGCGCGCGGCGGCCGGGGCCGGTCTCGCCGCCCGGGTCAGTCCACACACCCTGCGCCACTCGTTCGCGACCCATCTACTCGAGGGTGGGGCCGACCTGCGCATCGTCCAGGAGTTGCTCGGGCATGCGAGTATCTCAACCACGCAGCTGTACACGCATCTCACCGGCGAACGGATCCGCGACGTCTACAGCCGGGCACACCCCCGAGCCTGAGAAGAGAGGCACCGCCACATGAGCTATGCCGATGGACTGCTGTCGACGGGTGAGCGCATCACGAAGCGCTCGCGACAGCATTGGCTGGTCCTGCTGTGGGGCGCGCGACTGCCGATCCTCGCGCTCATCGGGGCGCTGGTGCTGTTGATCCTCGGTCAGAGCCTCGGCCCCGGGACGGCACGCGACGCCCTCAGCCTGCTCACGCTCGGCCTCTTCATCGTCGGACTGGCATTCCTCGTGTGGGACACGCTGCGCTATCGCAACCAGGAGTACATCCTGACCAACCGGCGTGTCATCCAGGTCGAGGGAGTGGTCAACAAGCGCACGACGGACAGCTCGCTTGAGAAGATCAACGACGCTGCGCTGACCCAGTCGATGTTCGGGCGGATGTTCGGCTTTGGCGATCTCGACGTCCTGACCGCCGCCGAACAGGGCATCGAGCGCTTCCGGATGATCGTGGATCCGGTCGGCTTCAAGCGCGCGATGCTCGACGCCAAGCACGAATACGAAGTCGGGATGGAGCGCGAGGGCTGGGCGCCCGGACCGCCGATCCGCGATACCTCGAGCACGCCGGTGTCCGGCGGACCGGGCACGCCGCGGGTGGCGATGCCGGCCGGGCAGCCCGGCGGCGCGCCGACCCCGCCGGCCCCGCCGGCCCCGAGAGCCGACCCGGCCGAGGTGACGCGGACCCTGGCGAGCCTCGCGGACCTGCGGGACCGCGGCGCGATCACGGCCGAGGAATACGAACGCAAGAAGGCGGATCTG
The DNA here is from genome assembly GCA_035996105.1 of Candidatus Limnocylindrales bacterium. GTDB lineage: Bacteria > Chloroflexota > Limnocylindria > Limnocylindrales > CSP1-4 > SPCO01. The sequence continues at coordinate 6,645 of DASYJV010000444.1, forward strand.
CTCTCGAGGCTCTGATCGGGAGGGGGTCCGGGGCGTCCTCGGCAGCCCGGGGCGTCCGCGCCCGCTACGATACGGGCGACCCCCCGCAGCCAGGTGCCGTTTGAACCTCCAACATATCCTTCCGGCCGTCATCGTCGTGGCCATCATGCTGCTCGTCGGACTGCCGGTCCACGAGTTCAGCCACGCCCTCGCGGCGTACCGGCTCGGCGACGGCACGGCCAAGCTGTTCGGACGGCTCACCCTGAACCCGATCGCGCATTTCGATCCGCTCGGCGGCTCGCTGCTCGCGCTGACCTTCATCGGGTCGGCGGCGACCGGTGGGGCGCTCGGTTTCGGCTGGGCGAAACCGACGCCGGTCAACCCGCTCAACCTGCAGGGCGGGCGCCGGGGCGAGGCCCTCGTGGCCGCGGCCGGGCCGATCTCGAACCTCGCCCTCGCGATCGCCGGGGCGCTGCCACTGCGCTTCCTGGTGGCCAACCCGCAGCTTGTCGATCAGCTCGGCGGCCCGAACGGGCTGATCTTCCAGACCCTCGACCTGTTCGTCCTGATCAATCTCGTCCTGATGGTCTTCAACCTGATCCCCATCCCGCCGCTCGACGGCTCGAAGGTCATGTTCGCGTTCATGGACCGCCGGACGGAATACCAGGTCCGCCCGATCCTCGAGCAATACGGCTTCTTCATCCTCATCGCGCTGCTCTTCTTCCCGCCCGGGAATTCGATCGGCGGGCGGATCATCGGTCCGATCATCAATGGGATCTTCGGCTTCCTGGTGGGGGTCTAGGGCCCGCCAGTTCCGGGCGCACCTCCGGGCGAGCGTGGCGTCCGAGGAGCGCGCGGGGCTGGAGCCCTGGATCACCGCCGCCCAGCTCGGCCTCTTCGATTCGATGCATGTGTCCGACCGCCGACACGGCCTCGATGTCGTGGCCTCGCTGCGCGCCGAAGGCGTCACCGAGCCGGATCTCCTGGTCGCGGGTCTCCTGCACGATGCGGGCAAGGGCGAGACCGGGGTCTGGCCGCGGGTCGCATACGCGCTCGGCGGCCGCTATGGCCGATGGATCTGGCAGGTGGTCGGGGTCAACGCTCGGTGCCGCGCGGCGATGACACGACTCCGGACCCATGCCGAGACCTCGGCGGTGCTGGCGGCGCGCGCCGGCTGCTCCGAGCGGACCATCGAGCTGATCCGGAACCAGGATGCCCCGACGGATCCGGACTTCGGCGAGCTGCTGCGTCTCGCCGACGAGGCCAATTGATGACCGGGGTGATGGCCCGGACGGGGCCCGCGGCGGTCAGCTTCGGCGAGGGCAGGCGACCCGAGAATCGGACGCAGGTCCAGATGGCCGAGTTCGACGGGCCACTGGCGCTCCTGCTTGCCCTCATCGAAGCCCGGCAGCTCGACGTCCTGACCGTCCCACTCGGCGCCCTGGCCGATGCCTATCTCGACGCGCTCGGGAGGCTCACAGCGGACCGGCTCGGCAACGTCAGCTCGTTCGTCTCGATCGCCAGCCAGCTGATCCTGTTCAAGAGCCGGGCGATGCTCCCACGCCAGGGCGATCCGGGCGCCCCCACGGCCATCCCCGACGAGGGGACCGACCCGGAGGCCGAGCTCCGCGGCAGGCTGCTGCTCTACCGCGCCCACCGTGATGCGGGTCTGCGACTGGCCGAGGAGGC
>DASYJV010000445.1:0-2417 GCA_035996105.1 Candidatus Limnocylindrales bacterium
GGGAACGGGCCGGTTGCGATCCGGACCCGGAGGATGGGCCCGACTGGATATTCGGGATGGACGCTACGGCAGCAGCTTGTTGGCCTTCGCGACGGCCTCGCTCAGGGCCTTCTGCGCCGGAACGTCATTGAACAGCGCGGACTCGACCGCCGCGAGGACGATCGCGTTGACGTCGGCCTTCTTCGGCACCGTCGGCACGATGTCCTGGTAGGTCGACACGATGCTCTTCGCGATCGGCCGGGCACTGTCCTCGATGAGTGACGGCGTGCTCGCGAAGAACGGGTCGTCGTACGCACTCGCAGACGAAGGGTAGACCGCGACCTGCTTGGCGAAGTCGACCATGGCGCGAGGGTTGGTGAAGAACTGGGCCAGGGCGATCGAGGCGTTCGGGAACGCGGTGTCCTTCTTGACCGAGATCGACATCAGGCCCTTGCCGCTCACGTTGGAGAGGCCGATCGGGGCCTGGACGACGGCCAGATCGCCGTACAGCGTGGCGTTGTTGGCCTTGACCTCGCGGATGAGGTTGGGGCCGGTCTGGTAGAACGGCGCCTGCCCGGCCGAGAAGAAGGCCAGCCCGACCCGGTCGTCGGCGGATGTCAGGGCCGTCTTGTCGACCGTCCCGGCCTTGACCATGTCGACGTACATCTGGAGCCACTTGACCGCCTCGGGCGAGTCGAAGGTGAAGCTCTTGCCATCGGCGCTGATGACCTTGGCGTTGCCTTCATACGTCATCTGCGCCAGCAGGTCGTCGACCGTCAGGCGGATGTCGCAGACCTTGGAGGTCTTGTCGAGGATCGTCTTGCAGATGGCCGGCAGGCCATCGATGGTCTTCGGGAAGTCAGCGGCCTTGAGCCCGGCGCCCGTCTCGTAGATCTTCTTGTTGATCAGCTCGACGCTGATGCCCTGGTACCACGGGAACTGGAAGTTCTGGCCGTTGATGAGCTGCTCGTTCCAGAGACCCGGGAAGTAGATGTCCTGGACGGTCTTCGGGACCGTGTCGTTGAGACCGAGCAACAGGTTCTTGCTGGCGTAGTCGCTGACCCAGCCGGCGCTGACCGACAGGTTGATGACATCGGGCGCGATCTTCGCCGCGAACGCGTTATTGAGGTCCTGCTGGAAGGTGGCCTGGTGGTCTTCCCACTTGACCGTGACGCCCGGATAGGTCGCCTCGAAGCGGGTGATCGTGTCCTTGATGTATTGGTCGAAGGTCGGCGACAGCCAGAACGTCCAGAAGTTGATCGTGGCATTGGCCTCGACGTTCTGGATGACCTTCTCGGCGGGGTCGACCGCGAGCGGGGCGGCGCTGGCCGCTGCCTGCGAGGCGGCTGCGGATGCGGACGCGCCCGAGGTCGCAGCCGGCGTTCCGGTGGCCGCGGCCGAGCTGCCCGTGCTCGCCGCCGGCGGGGTCGAGGTGCACGCGGCCGCGACCAGCGCCAGCAGCGCTGTCAGGGCGAGGTATCGGTGGTATCGATGGCTTCTCATGCTCGAAGTTGCTCCTTTCGATCTGACCTGGTGGCTCCTCTCGAGTGGTGGGGCATCACGGATCCCGAACGTGGCCCACCTCCTCCCATCCCTCGCCGGTGCCGATCCCGGCATGGGCAGCGCCGGCGATGATCACCGCGCCCCATGCGCCGGCATCCGCGCCGACCGGCAGCAGCTCGACGATCCCGGGGACCAGCTGCTCCCTCGCGAGCGCCGACGCGGCGCGCATCCGGTCCAGCTCACGCCGGATCGGGAGCACGAACGTCTCGCCCGCATGGCTGACCCCGCCACCGAGCACCACGCGCTCGACGTCGTAGGCCATGACCAGTAGATGGACCGCCCAGGCCAAGCGGCGACCGACGGCGTCGGCGATCTCCGTGGCGAGGCCGTCTCCGCTCGCGGCGGCGCGGTAGACATCGACGGCGGTCGGTGGCGCGGTCGTGTCGATCGGCCTCGGGTCGGTCATCGAGGTCGGGCGGCCGGCCTCGATCCCCTCGCGCGCGAGCCGGGCGATCGCCGAGCCCGAGACGAGCGTTTCGAGGCAGCCATGTTGGCCGCAGGCGCACAACGCGCCCCCCGGATCGACGATGACGTGGCCGATCTCGCCGGCCAGCCCGTGGGCGCCGCGGTGGAGGCGCCCGTCGAGGACGACCCCGGCCGAGACGCCGGTCCCGACCGCCAGGTAGGCGAGGTCCTCGATGTCGCCAAGGACGCGACGACGATGCAGGCCGAGCGCTGCGGCGCGAACGTCGTTCTCGACCACGCACGGCCGACCGAAATGGGCCTCGAGCCGGCTGCCAAGAGGCAGGTCCGACCAGCCGAGGTTGACCGCCAGGGTCACGTCGCCGGTCAGCGGGTCGACCTGACCGGGGACCCCGACGCCGAGCGCGGCGATGTCCCTGGCCGTGGCCCCGGCTCGGGCAAGAGCACCGGCG
>DASYJV010000446.1:0-7649 GCA_035996105.1 Candidatus Limnocylindrales bacterium
GACGATGATCGCGAGGATGATCAGGATCGCTGGATTCAATGGAACTCCTCCGGACCGTGTGCCAGGGCGTCTGCCCACGCATCTTGAGCATACAGCGTGGTGGGCGGTACTGGGTTCGAACCAGTGACCTCCTCGGTGTAAGCGAGGCGCTCTGACCAGCTGAGCTAACCGCCCGGGACAGCATAACGACCGTCGCGCCGGCGACGGTCGTCAGGGTCAGCGAGGTGGTGCCCAGGCCGGGACTTGAACCCGGATGAGTTGCCTCATACGCCCCTCAAACGTACGCGTATACCAATTCCGCCACCTGGGCTAGAGGTGCGCCGCGTTCGATGGTCCACGATCGAGGGGTTGGTACCGAGGAAGGGATTTGAACCCATACGCCCTTGCGGACACTAGCTCCTGAAGCTAGCGCGTCTACCAGTTCCGCCACCTCGGCGTGGACCGTGCACGACCGGCCTACCGGTCGGCGGCGAGGCGCCATGTTAGCACATCCCAAAATCGGTCAGCCGGGTCGGCGACCTGCCGGACGACGGGTCCCTGGAGCGTGTCGCGGACCACGATCGTCTCGTCGGCAAAGGCCAGCGGGAGCACGTATCGACCCTTCGCAAGCTGCTTCTGGAGGGCCGAATAGGCGGCCGCACGCTTGGTGTCCGTCCCGGTGGCACGGGCGGCCACGAGCAGGGTATCGAGCGCCTGATCCTGCAGCCCGATGACGTTCGAACCGCCGGTCACCGTCTGGCTCGAGGCCAGCAGCGGATACAGGTCGGGATCGAGGCCGATCGTGACATCGCCGACCGCCGCGCTGAACTTGCCGGCCGCGAGCCGACCGGTGACGAATTCGCCCGGCGCGAGCGCCACGTGGGTGACCGTCAGCCCGATCGTCGTCCAGTCGCGCGCGACGGCCTCGGCGGCTCCGAAGGCGGCCGGGTTCGAGCCCTGGTCGGGGCTGATGAGCTCGATCGCGAGCGGCGTCTTGGCCTTTGGGAGGTGCCAGCCATCGGCGGCCAACGTCCAGCCCGCCGCCTTGAGCCCCGCCTTCGCTGCGGCCGCGCTGTATGGCACGGGCGGGTCGGCGGCCGGGTCGAAGACGGCCGACGCCGGGGGGATCGGGCCGGTCGCGGGGCCGGCCGACATCGCGAACGCGTCGGTGACGATCCGCGGCCGATCGATCGCGGCCAATAGCGCGGTGCGCACGACCGGGTTCGCGAACTCGGGATGCCCGGGGCGGAGGTTGAGCAGGACCGCGGTGAGGGTCGAACCCGGATAGCGCAGCGCGCGGCTGTCCGAGGCTGCGGCGAGGTCCCGTGTCAGGTCCGGCGAGAGCCCTGACGCGGCATCGAGCGCCTTGGACCGGTAGGCATCCGCCAGGACCTGCGGGTCATCGAAGAATCTGAACTCCATCGCCGGCAGGTACGGGACGGGACCGTTCGGACGCGCCGCGGGGGGCGCCGTGGCGAGCGAATCGGTGGCGTGGGGTGCGCCCCCGGTGCTCGCATCGGGCGTGATCAGCGTCGCCGCGGGGATGAGCTCGGCGACGTCGTCGCCCAGGCTCGCGACGGCGAACGGCCCGGACCCGATCGGCTGCCGCCCGAATGGTCCGGTCTCGAGCTGATCGACCGGGACACCGGCGAGGATGTGGGCGGGCGCGATGGGTTGCGTCGCCGCCTGGAGGAAGCCGCCGAGTGGCGTCTTGAGGGTGAAGACGACGGTCCGCGTCCCCGAGGTCGCGATCGTCACCTCGTTCCAGGAGCCGGCGCCGGGCCCCGTGTAGCCCGGGCTCTGCAGGGTATGGATGGTGAACGCGACATCCTCCGCGGTCACCGGCTCCCCGTCGTGCCAGCGCGCTCCGGCGCGGAGCTGGAAGCTCCAGATCGCGCCGGTGGCATCGACCGACCAACGCTCCGCGAGGTCGGGAACGAGCGTCCCCGCCGGACCGTTACGGACGAGACCCGAGAAGACCAGCGCCACGAGATCGCGATCGGCCTGGGTCCGTGCGCCGAACGGGCTGACCGAGACCGGCCGACCGAGGACACCCTCGCGATACGGTCGCGAGACCGATGCGCCGGCGCCCGGGCTCGGCGAGGCGCCGAGGCCACCCCCGGGCAGAAGGGACGGGACACCCACGAGGCCCGCGATGATCGCGAGCAATGCGACGAGGGTCCCGACGACGAGCGAGTCGGTTCGGGTCATCGTGCTCCGAGCGGTCCGTCGGTCGCGGTGGGCCCCCCGCGAGCCGACGTCAGGCGGTGGTGGTGGCCGGGGCGAAGACGAACGCCGCCAGCGCAAAGATGATGAACAGCACCAGGAGCACCAGCGTGAACTGCCAGAGCCGGCGTTCCACACCCCGACGGCTGCGATAGACGGCGGAATCGCCGCCGAAGGTGCCGGACAGCCCGACGCCTCGCGCCTGCAGCAGGATGGCGATGATGAGCGCGATGCTCACCAGGATCTGGCCGATGGCCAGGATCGGGTCCACGGATCAGGGCTCCTCTGAACGTACGGCGACGGATGCTATCACAAGATCCGCGACCGCCCGGTCATCCCCTCCCAGGGCGGCATCCCCGCCAGCTCGAGCAGGGTCGGCGCGACATCGGCCAGGACGCCATCCCCCAGCGTCAGCCCGCGTGCGGCGCGGCCGACCAGCACGAACGGCACCGGATTGAGCGAGTGGGCGGTCACCGGGCGGCCGTCAGGATCGCGCACCTGGTCGGCGTTGCCGTGGTCGGCGGTGATCGCCAGGAGCGCCCCGGGCGCATCCGGGTCGTCCCGGTCGACCGCCTCGACCGCGGCGACGACCCGGGCGAGGCAGCCATCGACGACGACGAGCGCCTCGATGGTCGCGTCCCAGACGCCGGTGTGCCCGACCATGTCGGGGTTCGCGTAGTTCGCGACGATGAAGTCGTAGCGGCCGGAACCGATCGCCTCGACGAGCGCGTCGGTGACACCCGCCGCACTCATCCCGGGGGCCAGGTCGTAGGTCGCGACCTTCGGACTCGGGATCAGCCGTCGTTCCTCCCCCGGGAACGGCGGCTCGACGCCGCCGTTGAAGAAATAGGTGACGTGCGCGTACTTCTCGGTCTCCGCCACGTGGAACTGGCGCCAGCCGGCCTCCGAGAACGCCTGGGCAAGCGAGCGTGCCGCCTCCGGCGGGAAGGCCACCTCGACGGGGAGGCCGGCTTCGTAGGCGGTCATGGTGACGACCTGGAGGCCGGTCGGGGCCGGCGCGCCGTCCGGGGCGCGACGGTCGAACGCGTCGAAGTCCGGGTCGGCGAGCGCGTGCACCAGCTGCCGGGCACGATCGGCGCGGAAGTTCGCGTGGATGACTGGATCGCCCGAGCGGATCGTGCCGTCGACCCCGTCGATCACGGTCGGGGCGACGAATTCGTCATTCTCGCCCCGTTCATAGCCGGCCACGATGGCCTCCGTTGGACTCGCCGCCCGTTCGCCGACGCCATGCACGATGGCGTCATAGCCGCGCTCGACGCGGTCCCACCGGCCATCACGATCCATCGCGAAGTAGCGCCCGCCGACCGATGCGATCCGCGCGTCCGGGTGCGCTTCGAGCAGCCGCTCCTCGAGGTCGGCGAGGTAGCCCATGGCCGACCGGGGCGGCGTATCGCGGCCGTCAAGGAGCGCATGGACGCGCACCGCCGGGACGCCTTCGCGCGCCGCCAGCTGCGCGAGCGCGACGACATGACGATCGTTGGCGTGGACCCCGCCCGGCCCGATCAGGCTGATCACATGCAGCCGGCCCCCCGGTCGGGCCGCACGCCGGCAGGCGGCGAGGAGCGCGGGTCGCTCGAAGAAGCTGCCGTCGCCGATGGCCGCGTCGATGCGCGGCAGGTCCTGGAGCACCGGCCGACCCGCCCCGAGGTTGAGGTGCCCGACCTCGGAATTGCCCATCTGGCCCTGCGGCAGGCCGACCGCACCCTCGGATGCCCCGAGGATGGCATGCGGCCAGGTGGCCCACAGGTGCCGCCACGTCGGCATCGGGGCCGCGGCGATGGCGTCGCTCGCCGGATCGTCGCCGATCCCGAACCCATCGAGGACGACGAGGACGATCGGCCGTGGTCTGGCTTCGGTCACGCCGCCGCGCCGCGGGCGGCGGCGGTCAGCCCGGCCCTGGCCACGATCCCGGCCATCTCGTCCGGCTTGAGCGAGGCACCACCGACGAGGGCGCCATCGATCGAGGCCTCGGCGAGGAATTCCGCGATGTTCGCGGACGTGACGCTGCCGCCATAGAGGACCGGCACGTCCGCCGGGTCGATCTCCCCGCCGACATCGCCCAGCGAGTCGCGGATGGCGCCCGCCATCTCGGCGGCGTCGCGGCCGCTCGCATTCCGGCCGGTGCCGATCGCCCAGACCGGCTCATAGGCGATGACCAGTCCGGCGTCACGGAGGGCGCTCGGCGCATGGTCGTGGAACGCACCCTCGAGCTGGCCTCGGACGACCGCGTCCTGGCGCCCGGCTTCGCGTTCCTCGAGCTGCTCGCCGACGCACAGGATCGGTCGCAGCCCGGCGTCCATCGCTCGACCGAGCTTGCGACCGATGAGCTCGTCGGTCTCGGCTGCATAACGGCGCCGCTCCGAGTGGCCGACGATCACCCACGACGCAAGCCCGACCAGCATCGACGCCGAGATCTCGCCGGTATAGGCACCCTGGAGCTCGTGATGCACGTTCTGCGCGCCGATGCCGACGTCCGGGTCGCTCTCCGCCAGCGCGTCGCGGACGATCTGGAGGCTCACGAACGGCGGGCAGATGACTCGAACGACACCCGGGACCCGCGTCCGTCCGGCGATGGTCCGAGCCAGCTCGCCGGCATCGGCCGGGGTCGTGTGCATCTTCCAGTTGGCGGCCACGATGACGTCACGCATCAGGCCATCATGCCAGAGCGCCACCGCCCCGACCGCTGGGCTCGGGCTCGAGCGCGGCCAGACCCTCGAGCCGTTCCAGCGCGCGCTGGACCGCCGATCGATGGAGCTCGAGACGGACGGCGAGCTCGCCGAGACTCGCCTCCGGGGTTTCGCGCCGGGCGGCCGCGACGAGCCGGACGACGTATGGCTGGCCCGGCAGACGACCGTCGGCGTCAAGCGTCGCGATGGCGTCGAGCTGTCTCCCTGCCGCGCTGACGGCACGCTGGAGGTTGGCCGATTCGGCGTTGAGCACACGATTGAGCTCGCCACGCAGGGCGCGCGAGACCTGTCGGGCCTCGAGCTCGAGGAGTGCCCCCGAAGCGCCGATGCGCCGGAGGAACGTCCCGACGGCCTCGCCGTTCTTCGAGGTCACGACGCCCCGGCCCCGCCGCAGCCGCCAGGAGACGGGCAGCCCGAACGCGGCCAGCCGGTCGGCGAGGATCGGCGCATCCTCGGGCGACACCACGAACTCCAGGTGGGTCCGCCCGCCCGCCAGGCTGAGCGAGCCGCGTGACAGGAACCGGCCGCGGAGCCAGGCCGCATGACAGTGGTCGGCGGCCGACGTCCAGTCGAATGTCCCGACGGCCCTCCCCTCCCCGAGCCTCCGCAGCCGATGGGCCAGGCGGGTGACCGAAGCCTCGCGCCCGGTCGGTGCCGGCCCGAGACCATCGACCTCGGCCACCCGGTCGCAGGTCCGTGACGGATCGATCGCGGCGAGCTCGTCCCGGAGCGCGGTCACCAGGTCCCGCTCGGATCGACTCACCGTGGTCCAGGGCGCATGTCAGGCGGTCCGGCTCGTCGCGCGCCCGGGGCTCCGCCGCCGGATCCCCATCTCGGCCTCGAACGCCCGGATGATCGCAGCGGCGAGGTTCGCCGGCTGGTGGTGATGCGCGTTGTCGGGGTCGACGACGTCGTCGATGATCAGCCTCGGGGCCGGCACACGGGCCGGCGGCCAGCGCAGCTTCACGGCGTTGGGCGGGTCGGTGGGTCCCGCGCCACTCGGGTACACCACCACGTGGTCGTTGGCGAGCACGATGTCGATGAGGCCCGGGCTCGTATGGGCGACCAGCGCGTCGACGTGTGCCGCCAGGTCGAAGCCCGTCGTCTCGCCGGCCTGCGTGGCGACGTTGCAGACGAAGATGCGTGGGGCGATCGCCGCCTCGACGGCGTCGCGGATGCCCGGGATCAGCAGGCTCGGCAGCAGGCTCGTGTAGAGGCTGCCCGGGCCGAGGACGATCAGCTCCGCCTCGGCGATCGCCGCCAGCGCGTCCTCGGACGGGCGGACGTCGTCGGGGGTGAGCCACACCTGGTCGATCCCCGACGTGCGCATGATCTGCGACTGGCCATCGACCACGGCGCCGTCGAGCAGCCGGGCATGGAGGGTCAGTGGCGTCGGCGAGACCGGGACGACCTTGCCACGCACCGCGAGGATCCGGTTCATCAGCCGGATGCCATCCTCGAAGTCGCCGTCCTCGACCGCGGTCATCGCCGCGATCAGGAGGTTCCCGAGGGCGTGGCCCCCGAGACCCTGCGGCTCGCCGGCCTCGGCGACGGGGAACCGATACTGCATCACCTCGCTCATCAACGGCTCGGCATCGGCCAGCGCGACGATGCAGTTGCGGATGTCACCGACCGGCGGGATGCCGAGCTCGGTGCGCAGGACGCCGGACGACCCGCCGTCATCGGCAACGGTCACGATGGCGGTCAGGTTGCTGGTGTGCTCCTTGAGCCCGCGCAGCAGGGTCGACAGCCCGGTCCCACCCCCGATCGCCACGATCCGCGGTCCCCGGGCGAGGAATCGCTTCTGGTAGATGAGCTCGACGAGCGGTTGATCCGGGTCGGTCGATCGCAGTGGATCGGTCAGGACGCGGACCGTGCGGTAGCACCCGATGGCGACCAGACCGACCCCGACGGTCATCGCGATGAACCCACGCAGCGCGAACGGCAGGAACTGGAGGGTGAGCAGGTCGATGACCCCGCCAGCCAACCCGGTCGGCGCGAAGTCGCGGGTGATCTGCCGCAGGAAGTGGGCGAACCCCACGGCCAGCAGCAGCAGACCCGCGAAGACGACGACGAGCCAGCGCTTGACCCCGATGCCGGGGGTCAGCCAGCGCCGGAGGTTCATGTCCGGTCGAGCTCGCGGTGGAAGACCGCGACCGGGCCGAAGTCCTGGCCGCGCAGCCAGGCGGCGACCTCCTCGGCGATGACGATCGAGCGGTGATAGCCGCCGGTGCAGCCGATGCCGATCGTGAGGCGCGTCTTCCCCTCGTTGATGTAGGCCGGGATCGCGAATTCGAGGAAGTCCTGGAGGAAGGACAGGAAGCGTGCCGCGACGGGCTGGTCGAGCACGAACGTCCGGACCTCCTCGGTCAGCCCGGACAGCGGCCGCAGATCCGCCACGTAGTACGGGTTCTGCATGAAGCGGACATCGAAGACGAGGTCCGACTCGAGCGGGACGCCGTGCTTGAAGCCAAAGCTGATGAGCTGGAAGGCGAGTTGATCGGCTCGAACGTCCGTCGCGAGCGCGGCGAACAGCCGCTCGCGGAGCTGCCGCAACGAGAGCTCAGAGGTGTCGAGGACCACGTCCGCATCGGAACGCACCGCATCGAGCCTGCGTCGTTCCTCGGCGATCGAGTTGGCGATCCCGCGTTCGTCGCCAAGCGGGTGCCGGTGGCGGGTCTCGCTGAACCGCCGGATCAGGACGTCGTCGCTCGCCTCGAGGAAGACGACCCGCGG
>DASYJV010000447.1:0-6363 GCA_035996105.1 Candidatus Limnocylindrales bacterium
GTCGCGTACTTCACGGCCCGACCGGCGTAGCTCGTGTGGCTGGCCAGGGTCCACGCACCGCGGTAGACGATCGTCCCGGCCGTCTCGGCGTAGCGCTGCAAGGGCACCGCCGTGACGGTGACGGTCGCCGGCGGCGGGACCTTGGCCTTGACCGGCACCGGGATCGGCGTCGGGGTCACGACCCGGGTGACCGGCGCGGTGCTGTAATAGACCATCACCTTGGTGACGTAGCGGCTGGCGGCCGCCGACCAGCCGGAGGTCTGACTGGACCCGGTGAGCCACCAGTAGGCGACGCGGCGCCAGTTGCCGAGCCAGCGGTGGAGGGCGCGAAACTTGGCCGCGGCCACGATCTCCTGGTTCGCCGGGGTCGGCTTCGCGGCGCCATTGCCGAGATAGGCCGCTGCCCACGCCTGCCAGCTGGACGGCATGATCTGGTACTTGCCGTAGGCGCCCGAACTGCCGTTCTGCGCCGTGTAGCTGCCGCCGGATTCGACCCGGGCGACGGCGCGCATGAACGCGGCAAGACCGGACGGGTCAGTCGCGGCGGTGGTCGCCATCCCGCTGGCACCGATGAGGATGATCGTCGCGAGGGAGGCGACGAGGACCGCCTTGAGGCGGCCTGACAGCACTCGCAATGTAGCTCCTTCCTACCGGGACGGCGCGCTGAGCGAGCCGAGCGTCGGCTGGTCGCGACGGCGACGGGGCGACAGCTGGGGCTGCGGCCACTGGCGTGCCATGGCGACACTGCGTTGGATCCGTTCGTGCGACGGTCGTCGCGCGCCCCCAGGGGGACGGTCAGGGTATCCGCCGGATCGCCATCCGGCAAGAGGTTATCCACACCTTGTGCACACCCCGGTCCCGCCAGCGCCGCGCCTTGACGCGCTGGATCAGCGGGGCGGCAGGGCCAGCAGGAAGGTCGCCGTCCGATCCAGGACGTCCTCGAGGACGGGCTTGAGGGTGTGACCCAGACGCGGGTAGGTGACCAGCTCGGCGTGCTCGAGGTTCACGATGGAAGCTCGAAGCAGATCGATCTTGGCGAACGGGTCCGACTCGCCCGACAACAGCAGGACGGGGCAGCGGATCGCTGACCAGTGCGAGATCCGCGCCTCGGTACGCTCCGGTGCGCCCGGCGGATGGAGCGGGTAGCTGTACAGGACCAGGGCGGCGTAGGGAGCGTCGGGCTCCGCTGCGGCGAGGCTCGCGACCCGTCCCCCAAAGGAGTGGCCGCCGACGACGACGTTCGGCGTCGAGGGCACGACCAGGTGGAACGCCGGGAGCGCGTCTTCGGCCTTGCGCTTCGGCAGGTCGATCGCGGTGGCCGTGATCCCACGCGCACGAAGCCCCTCGACGAACGGCGCCATGCTGGCCGACGTCCCGCTCGCGCCGTGCCCCAGAAAGCAGCGGATGGGCATCCACGTAGCGTAGCCGCCGGATCCCCGGGCTGGTACGACGGTCATGGCCCCATCCGGTGATGGTGGCCGGGGCCTGGCGGCGGCCATCCTCGTGACTCCGACCGAACCCGAGGGATCCATGCCGCTCCAGCCCATCGACCGCAGCCGAACGCGCCGCGCGCCCGCGACCATCTTGGTGGCGCTGGTGGCCGCGCTGTCGGTGGCGCTCCTCGGCGGCTCGTGGGTCGGTCCACGGCCGGCGTTCGGTGCCGATCCAGTCCCCTCCCCGAGCCCGAGCCCGAGCCAGACGCCCGCGCCCACCCCAGTCCCGACGCCGACCCCGCCGCCGGGACTGATCGTCCTCGGCCCGACGGTCACCTTCTTCGGCCGGGGCTATGGCCACGGCGTCGGCTTGTCACAGTACGGCGCCCGGGGTCGAGCCCTCGCCGGTCAGACCGCCTCGGCGATCCTGGCCCACTACTACCGCGGCGCGACGCTCGGGACCATGGCGCCCACCGCGCGGATCCGGGTCCTCGTCCTGCACGCCTGGACCGCGACGCCCGCCGTGCCGCTCATCGTCTACGGCCGGGCGACGTCATGGACGATCGATGGCATCGCCAAGGTCTTCCCGCGCGACGCGATGCTCCGGCTCATCCCGACGACGACGAGCCGACCGACGGGCCTCCGTACCACGTGGCGGCTGCGCATCACGGCCGTCACGGGGGCGCTCCTCCACGACGCGGCCGCACCCGCCAGCCTGGTCGTCCGCGGCACGGCCGATGCCGGGCGACTCCAGCTTTGGTCGAAGCCAGGCGTCTACGATCGATACCGCGGCGTCCTGCGGATCCTGCCGGCGGCGACCACACCGACCGTGACCGTCGTCAATGAGCTCCCACTCGAGGCGTACCTGCGCGGCGTGGTCCCGGCCGAGATGCCCGCGACGTGGCCGGCTGCTGCGCTCCAGGCCCAGTCGATCGCATCGCGCTCCTACGCGGCTCGCCGACTGCGCCCGGGGGTCTCGTACTACGACGTTCCCGATACCTCGAGCTCGCAGGTCTATCTCGGCGTCCTGACCGAACGTGCCGCGAGCGACGCGGCCATCGCCGCGACGAGCGGCGTGGTCCTGCGCAGCGGCGCGTCGATCGCCAACACGCTCTTCCATTCGACCGGCGGCGGCGCCACCGAGGACAACGAGAATGTCTACACCTCGTCGAACGGGGCGAAGGTCGCAGGACCGGTCGGCTATCTGCGCGGCTCCGCCGACCGGGCCCCGGACGGAACGTCCTATGACAAGACGGCGCCATTCGCCATATGGGCGACGCGCACGTATCCCGTGGCGCAGGTGTCGGGCTGGTTCGCCGCCGACCCACGCACCGCTGTCGGGACGCTGACCGCCATCGACATGCGCGACCACACCCCGTCGGGCCGGCTGATCAGCGTCACCCTGATCGGGTCGGGCGGAACGAAGAAGGTCTCGGGCGAGGTGTTCCGGCTGGTCTTCAACGCCGCGCGGCCCGTCGGGGACCCGATGCTACGCAGCACGCTCTTCGCGACCGGCCCGATCCCCTGAGGCGGGCTATCGTGGCCGGGTGATCGAGCCACGACCCCGCTGCGCCTGGGCCGGCGCCGAACGCCCGAACCCCGATCCGATGATGGTCGCCTACCACGACGACGAGTGGGGCCGGCCCTGCCACGACGATACCGAGCTGTTCGAACGGCTCGCGCTCGAGTCGTTCCAGGCCGGTCTGTCGTGGTCGACGATCCTGCACAAGCGGCCGGCCTTCCGCACCGCCTTCCGCGGCTTCAGCCCGGCGGTCGTGGCCGCCTTCGACGGGCAGGACCGGGCGCGGCTCATGGCCGACGCCGGGATCGTCCGTAACGGCGCCAAGATCGACGCCACCATCGGCAATGCGGCGGGCCTGCTCCGGATCGCCGACGGATCCGGCTCCTTCGACCGGTACCTGGCCGGGCTGGTGCCGCCGCCACCCGGGCGCCTGCCGGGGGATGCGTCGGCCGGATCCATCCCGGCGTCGACGGCGGCGTCCGATGCGTTGTCGGCCGATCTGCGCCGGCGTGGATTCCGGTTCGTCGGGTCGACCATCGTCTACGCGTTCATGCAGAGCGTCGGGCTGGTCGACGACCATCTGCCGGGCTGCTTCCGATACCAGGGCTGACCGGCCCCGGCGTCTACAGGTCCCGACGCTCGAACCACCAGCTGGCGGCCCCGAGAACGAGCGCGATCCAGACGACGGACCAGATGACGAAACCGAGCGGCGGTGGGCTGGACGCGTAGAACGGATTCGCATCCGCGAGCCTGGGCACCTGACCGGCGGCGATGAGCACGACGAGCGGCGGTTCGAGGCCGTAGATCACGCCCCGCCACAGACCGTCGCTCGGCAGCAGCCAGCGGCTCACCTCGGCCACGGTCCCGAGCGCGGTGACCCCGAGCGCGGTCGCGACGCCGGCCAGGACGCCGGCCATCCAGCCCAGCCCGAACCCGACGACCGCGACCGCGCCGGCCGCGATCGACGGCAGGACCGAGCCGAGGGCCAGGGTCAGCGTCAGCAGCACGAGCGCCTGCCCCGCGAGAAAGGCGACCGCCAGCAAGGGCTCGGGCGGCCCGTAGCCGGAAACGAGCAGCGTGACGCCCATCGCGAGCAGCCCGGAGGCCACCGCATAGGTGACCACCACCACCGCCGACCCGAGCCAGCGACCAAGCAGCACCTCCGAGCGGCGCAGCGGTCGAGCCAGGAGCGCGAAGGCGACACCGCTCTCGAGATCGCCCCCGATCGCCGGCGCACCGACGAACGCCGCCGTCATCGCCAGGACGAAGCTGAACATGAACGCGATGAGGATCAGGACCTGCGAGACGCCGATCCGGATCTGGAGCTCCGGCGTTTCGTCACGGGCCAGCGACACCAGGCGATCGAGACCCCAGCCCACGAGCACGACGGAGACGACGGTCAGGATCGCCAGGACCCACACGACGCGCCGTCGGACGAGCTCCTTGACCGTCGATCGGGCGATCACGATCACGGGTCGACTCCGGGCGCCTCGGCCATCAACTCGAGGAAGCGGGCTTCGAGCGATCCGCGGCCCGGCTCCACGGCATGGACCCGACCGCCGGCGGCCACGATCGTGGCGACGAGGTCAGGGATGCGATCGGCCGAGAGGGGCCGGACCATCAGCCAGTCCTCCTCGACGGTGACCGGACCGAAGGCGGCGAGCTCGGCCCTTCCCGCCTCGTCAAGATCGGTGACCCGCAGTCGCACCCCATCGACGGCCACGATCTCGTCGAGCGTGCCGGCGGCGATGACCGTGCCGTGATGGAGGATGACGACGCGGTCGCAGACGCGCTCGACCTCGGTGAGCAGATGCGAGTTGAGGATGACCGTGGCCCCGCGATCGCGTGCCAGTCGGATGATCGTTCGGACGTCCGTCCGGCCCACCGGGTCGAGCGCCGATGTCGGCTCGTCGAGCAGGATCAGGGCCGGCGAGCCGAGCAGCGCGACGCCGAGTCCCAGCCGCTGCTGCATCCCCTTCGAGAAGCCATCGACCGCATCGTCCGCGCGCTCCGTCAGACCGACCAGTGCGAGCGCTTCCTCGACCGCCCCCTTGCGGGCAGGGCGGGCGATGCGGGCGAGCTCGGCGTGGAGTGCCAGGACCTCGCGAGCGTGCAGCCAGGGTTGATACCGGAAGACCTCGGGGAGGTAGCCGATCTGGGCCCTGGCCGAGCGATCGCCGAGCGCGCGGCCGAGGACCCGCCCGGAGCCGGAGGTCGGTCGCGCCAGGCCGAGGAGGAGCTTGATCGCGGTGGTCTTGCCGGCCCCGTTCGGTCCGAGCAGACCGACGAGCTCGCCGCGCCCGACGCTGAGGGACAGGCCGGCCAGCGCCGTCGTCCGGCCGCCGCGGCCATATCGCTTGGTGATCCGATCGAGCTCGATCACCGGGCTTGACACGCTAGCTGTCACGAGCGGCCGCCATCGTTCCGGGCATCGGTCCCCGCAGTCCCTGGAATGGAGTCAGAGATGATGAACGTCGAATGTCCCTGGTGCGCCGGCTCGGCGACCATCGAGCTCGCCGATGACAGCGAGTTCCAGTGCATCGAGTGCGCGATCCGGGTCGAGATCGCCCCGCCGGCAGCCGCCGAGCCGATCGCCCGGGCCGCCTGAAGGACGTCCTCACCGCGGAACGAGTGACGCGCGCCGGATCGCCCTGACCGGCGCAAAGAGGAGGCTGATCCCCGCGACGCCGATACCCATCGCCGCGATCGTCGTCGAGCCACTGGTCAGGTCGATGAGCGCGCCGCCGGCGAGCAGGCCGACCGGCTGGAGCCCGAGCGAGATCGTCCGCGCCGTGCTGCCGATACGCCCGAGCAGCTCGTCGGGTGAATAGGCGGTCCGCAGGGTGATATAGGTCACGAGCACCATCGACTGCGCGATCCCCGCGAGGAGCGCGACTGCCAGCTGGACCGGGATCACGGTGGTCACGGACATGACCACGAGCCCCGTGCCCAGCACCAGGTTCCCACCGAGCAGGATCTCGCCGACCCGTCCCCGCCCGATCCGGCGGGCCGTGAGGAGCGAGCCGACCACGGTCCCGACCCCGTATGCGGCCAGGATCAGCCCGAGTACGGAGGACGGATCACGGAGGTCGCGGGTCACGTGGACGGCCAGCGCGGTCACGAGCGGCGCGGTCAGGATCGAGGTCGCGCCCCAGAACAGGATGACGGTCCGCAGGGTCGGGTTCGCGGCGATGAAGTCGATCCCCTCGCGGATCTCGGTCAGCAGATGCGCCCGGGGCCGATCGACCGGAGCGCGCAGGTCGCGGCGGACGAACAGCAACCCGCACGCCGAGAGCGCGAACGAGATCGCATCGATCGCGAGCGTCGGGCCCGGACCGATCGTCGCCGCCAGCAGCCCGGCGATCGCCGGCCCGACGATGTAGCCCATGGAATAGATGGCCTCGAAAT
>DASYJV010000448.1:0-2962 GCA_035996105.1 Candidatus Limnocylindrales bacterium
GCGATGGCGCCGAGCGGCGAGACCGACGAACACGACGGGGTGATGGCGACGAGACCGGCGACCAGACCGGACGCCGCGCCGAGGCTGGTGGGCTTGCCGTCCCGGATGCGCTCGGTGAGCAGCCAGGCCAGCATCGCGGCCCCAGTGGCCACGAAGGTGTTGATGAACGTGATGCCCGCGACGCCGTTGGAGGCGACGGCCGAACCGGCGTTGAAGCCGAACCAGCCGAACCACAGGAGGCCGGCGCCGAGGACCGTCATCGGCACGTCATGTGGCGTGAACGGCTGGCCGTTGGTGACGCGGCGTCCGATCAGGAGCGCAACGACCAGGGCGGAGACGCCAGAGCTGATGTGGACGACGGTGCCGCCGGCGAAGTCGAGCGCGCCGAGCTTGAACAGCCAGCCATCGGTCGACCAGACCCAGTGCGCGATCGGCGAATAGACGAGCACCGACCAGAGGATCGTGAACAGGACGAAGGCGCTGAACCGTTTCCGTTCGGCGAAAGCGCCGGTGATCAGTGCCGGCGTGATCGCCGCGAACATCAACTGGAAGGCCGCGAACAGGACGAACGGGATGGTCGTCGCGTAGACGGTGCTCGGCTCGAGACCGACCCCGTTGAAGAACGCGAAGTCGAGCCCGCCGATCAGCCCCCATCCGTTGACGTCGGGCCCGAACGCGATCGAGAACCCGACGACCACCCAGACGACGCTGACCAGGGCGAGACCGAACCAGCTGTGCATGACCGTCGACAGCACGTTCTTGCTGCGCACCAGACCGCCGTAGAACAGGGCGAGACCCGGCAGCATGATCATCACCAGGGCCGTGGATGCGAGCATCCAGGCGGTATCACCACTGTTCATGTTCGATCGGTCCTCCCAGGGCGGCGGGTCGGGTGGCAGTTCCAGACCTGTCGACAGGCTAGGGAGCGAGAACGGCGGGGTCGTCCCCATGGCAGGACCGACAAGGTGTCGGTTGGGTGCCCCTCACGCGAACGTGGGCGCGGGAGGTTGCGGAGCGGGGTCGCGACGCGGGGTCGCGACGCGCGGTCGCTACGCGCAGCTAGGACGGCTCGAAGCGATACGCGTCCACGTCGCGGACCCGCTCGTAGCCGATCGTCTCGTAGATGTGGTTCGACGTGGCGTTCGACTGGTCGGTGAACAGGAAGCAGAACGTCCGGCCCGCGTCGAGCTCGGCCTGGCTGACCGCCGCGACAAGGGCGCTCGCATAGCCACGACCGCGGGACTCGGGCGGCGTGTAGACGGGACCGATCCGGACCCCATTGGGGGTCGCACTGCCGACCCCGGCCAGGGAGACGACTGTGCCGTCCTCCCAGAGGTGCAGTCTTCGGCCGCGCCCGGACAGCCAGCCGGCGACGAGGTCCTCGGCCTCGTCGGGGTCGTCGTGACCGAGCGCTTCGCGCAGGAAGGCCGGGATCCAGGCCACCACGACGTCGCGGTCAGCCGGGCCGGCGACGCGCGCGGTCCCCGAGACCGGGCGTGGCGGGATGACCCGGCGCAGCCGGAAGATCCGTTCCGAGAACCTGAGTCGGGCCTGGGGTCCGCCCAGCGCGGTGCGTGCCTCGACGAACGCCTGGACGGCTTCGACCGGACCGAGGGCGCCCGGCAGATCGCGATGGACGAGGTCGGCGGCCAGCGCCTCGATCGCGCCCGGGTCGTCCACCTCGGACAGGACGAGCTGGAACGGCGGGGTCTGGAGCGCCGCCGCCACGACACGATCGCGCGAGGCGACGACCGCGAGATACGGCGCGGACTTGAAGGCGCCGGGGTCGTCCCGCAGGTTCGAGCAGATCCCGAGGATCAGGTTGTGCTCGGCCTCCCGCGCAACGAGGAACTCGCCCGCGGCGGCGAGGAAATCATCGACCGACGAGAACAGGCGAAGCTCCATCCGATGCAGGATAGGATCTGGACGAGGAAGAGGATCGCCGGGGCTGCTCGACCGAGCCAGCGTCTACCCTTGCCGCATGGAGCAAGGGAGCGCGGCGGGACAGCATTGGCGGCGCCTTGCAGCCGCGCTGACGATCAGTGGGGCGATCCTCGCGGTCGAAGTCGTGGCGGGCATCGCAGGCAACTCGCTTGCCCTGCTTGCTGACGCCGGGCACATGTTCGCCGATGTGGCAGGGATGGCCCTTTCCCTCGGAGCGATCGCCATCGCATCCCGACCACGGACGAAGGGCCGCACGTTCGGCCTGTATCGGCTCGAGATCGTTGCAGCATCGCTGAACGCGGTCGTCCTGCTCGGGATCAGCATCGTGATCCTCGTCGAGGCGGTACGACGCCTTGCGGACCCGCCGGAGGTCGGCAGCACCCTCATCCTCGTCGTGGCAACGGCTGCGTTGTGGGCCAACGTGGTGTCGCTCCGACTGCTCCGACGTGGTGGCCAACGGAGCATCAACGTCCGAGCCGCCTACGTCGAAGTGTTCGGCGACGTCCTTGGCTCCGGGGCAGTCCTCGTTGCCGGCCTCGTCATCGCCTTCACCGGATGGCGCCAGGCCGACGCCCTGGCCTCCATCGTCATCGCCGTTCTCATCGTGCCGCGGACGTTGTCGCTGTTGCGCGATAGCGTCGACGTCCTCCTCGAGGCGACCCCGCGAGGCGTGGACATGGCCGAGGTCGAGCGTCACATCCTGGAAGCTCCAGGCGTGCGGGAGGTCCATGACCTCCATGCCTGGACGATCACGAGCGGCATGAACGTCGTCTCAGCGCATGTCGTCCTCGGCCCCGAGGGTATCCCCGGCGATGTGCTGGACCACCTCGGTCGATGCCTGTCGGACGATTTCGACATCGCCCACTCCACGTTTCAACTGGAAACGCCCGAGCATGTCCGCTGGGAGAGCGAGTCGGCGATGCCGCAGCACTAGCGGCCGCTCCGCCGCGGTCGATCTTGTATGACTTGGAGCCGCCGTTCCCACGCGAGTGGGTGATCGACCAGAAGGACGACCTTC